>JAHRVR010000198.1 GCA_019090585.1 Sphingomonadaceae bacterium | reverse complement strand
CCGAAACCGGAGCGAGTCAAGGAGCGTATCGTCAAGGAGCGACAGTTCAAGAAACTTCATCTTTGCAGCGAGCAGTTGGCAGAATTTCCCTACAGACCGCTCAAGTGCTCCCGCGACTATCGGATAGTAGTGGTTCGTAAGAACATCAGTGTGGAAAAAGGTGAGCAAGTTCTTTTTGATGAAATTCGTTACTTCTTCTATATCACCAATGATCGGGACCCCGGCCTTTCGCGCCGCTTCGGAAATTGGATGGTTGTTAAGCGGAATTCCCGGAGAGACCACCAGAGCCTCGTATCCTGACAAGTCGGCGCTGACCGGATCGGCCAGCTCTACCCGGCCTTCCAGCGCCTGACGCGGCTCCAGCCGATTGTCCCAGGCCATGACATGCGCACCGCTTGCCAGCAGACATTCCACCGCAGCCAGCCCGGACCGGGCAAGCCCCAGCACCGCGTATCGCTTGTCTGCAAAGGCCCGGCTGACGATCATGTGCCTGCGCTACCTCAGCTTCAAAGTTGAAAGGCCGATCACCGCAAGCACGATCGAGATGATCCAGAACCGGATCACAACGGTCGACTCCGACCAGCCGAGTTGCTCAAAATGATGGTGGATCGGGGCCATACGGAACACCCGCTTGCCTGTGCGCTTGAAGAAGAACACCTGAATAATGACCGATGCAGTCTCTATCACGAAGAGACCGCCGACAATCAGCAGCACGATCTCATGATGCGCGGCAACGGCAATCGCGCCCAGCGCGCCGCCCAGCGCGAGGCTTCCGGTATCGCCCATGAACACTGCGGCAGGCGGCGCATTGAACCACAGGAAGGCAAGGCCAGCCCCCATGATCGCCGCGCAAAAGATGGCAAGATCCCCCGCGCCCGGCACGTGGGGAATGCCAAGATAGCTGGCAAAGTCGGCCCGGCCCGCAAGATAAGCGATCAGAGCAAAAGCCCCCGCCGCGACAACCACCGGCATGGTGGCAAGCCCGTCCAGCCCGTCGGTGAGATTCACCGCGTTGCCGAAGCCAACGATGAAGGTTGCGGCAAACACATAGTAAAACGGCCCGAGCGGAATGAAACGATCGGACATGAACGGCACGTAGAGATTGGTGCTGATCTGGCTGACGATGATCCAGGACGCGATACCCGCGACAATAAATTCGGCAACCAGCCGCATCTTGCCCGACAGGCCCTTATGGCTGCCCTTGGTCACTTTGTCGTAATCGTCGAGAAAACCGATCAATCCAAAACCGACGGTCACTGCCAGACAGGCCCAGATGAACGGATTGGACAAGTTCATCCACAGCAGCATCGACAGGATCAGCGAAGCCAGGATCATCAGCCCACCCATGGTCGGCGTGCCTTTCTTGGCGAAGTGGGACTGCGGCCCGTCTTCTCGAATCGGCTGGCCCTTTCCTTGCCGCACCCGCAGCATGGAAATAAAACGCGGGCCGATCACCATGCCGATAAGCAGCGCCGTCATCAGCGCCGCGCCTGCACGGAACGTTTGATAGCGCACAAGGTTGGCTACGCCTTCGAATTCAAGCCATTGAGCAATCAGGTAAAGCATATGGGTCTGGAACCTTAGCCTTCCTTGGAGGAAAAGGCTGAGACGAGCGCGTCCAACCCTATCGAGTTAGAACCCTTGACCAGAACCGCATCGCCGTTCTTCAGTCCAAATTCGCGCAAACTATCCATGGCCTGCTCCACAGTCTCGCAATGGGCGAAAGGCACCGCGTTGCCAACCGGGTTTTCCGCCGGTTTTCCCAGCTCCCGGGCCAATGCGTCCATCTCGTCTCCCACAAGAATTGCAAGATCGACGCCCGCATCGCGAAGCGGCGCTGACAGGGCGGCGTGGAATGCGGGAGCATGGCTGCCCAGTTCCTTCATCGCGCCAAGCACGGCAACGCGCCTGCCTGCACCGTGTGTGCCCAGTTGCGCCAAAGTCGCGCTCATCGAGGCTGGGTTCGCGTTGTAACTTTCATCAATCAGCAGCGCATTGCCGCCCTCCACTTCGATATCGAGCCTCTCGCCGCGCCCTGCCATCCCCGCCATCTCGGCAAGTGAAAGCCCCGCAGCGCCAAGGTCGCCCCCGACAGCGCGGACCGCGGCCATGACAGCGAGAGAATTGGCCGCCCAGTGCTCGCCCGGCATGGCCACAGTGTAGCAAATCCGCCGGTCGCCCATCTCCGCGGTAATGAGCGAGCCACCGCCGGGCGCGTCCACTGCATCGATCAGGCGCACATTGGCATGAGGCGCTTTTCCGAAAGCGATGACCCGAAGCCCGCGCCGCATCGCCGCGTCGCGCAGTCGTTCAAAATGCGGGCTGTCTGCCGGGATGATGGCAGTGCCATCTTCCTCGACGCCTTCGAAGATCTCGGCCTTGGCATCGGCAATCGCTTCTTCGCTGCCCAGCATCTCTATATGGGCTGGTGCAATCGTGGTGATCACCGCGACATGCGGCCGCACTTGTGCGGTGAGCGCGGCAATCTCTCCTGCATGGTTCATGCCCATCTCGAATATGCCATAGCGCGAACGCTCAGGCATCCGGGCAAGGCTGAGCGGCACACCAACATGGTTGTTGTAGCTTTTTACTGAACGATGCGCCCGCCCCCGGCTTGAACGGTCAAGGGCAGCGAATATCGCTTCTTTCACGCCGGTCTTTCCAGCCGAGCCGGTAACGCCGACGATCCGCGCCCGGCTACGCTCACGCGCCGCCGCGCCCAGTTTTCTCAGCGCATCTGTTGTATCGTTAACCCGCACATGCGGACCGTCACACGCGCGATCAACGATGACCGCTGCGGCACCTTTTTCCAGTGCCATCTCCACGAAACGATGCCCGTCCATGCTCTCACCCTTGAGCGCGAAGAACAGATCGCCCGGCACCACATCGCGCGAATCAATCTCCACTCCGGCCAGGCGGAAATCGGCGTTGGCTGTGCCTTTCACAGCGCGGGCAATCGAAATCGCATCCCACAGCGCGGTCGACGCTTCTCCCTCAGAGGCCGCTGGCCATTCCAAAACCCTGACTTGAGCGTTCATGCAATCAGTCTCCCCTCGGCACGCGCGAGTTCCCTTGCCACCGTCACATCGTCAAGAGGCTGCACCTGGCGATCCGGTCCACTGCCGATGATCTGGCCCTGTTCATGCCCCTTGCCGGCGACAAGCACGATATCGCCCGCCCCGGCCCCGGCCAGGGCCGCAGCGATGGCTTCGCGCCGATCGCCGATTTCCTGCGCCGCAGGGCAGCCCGACATCACCATAGCGCGGATCGAAGCAGCATCTTCTCCGCGCGGATTGTCATCTGTGACGATTGCAAGATCAGCGTGTGCGGCCGCGGCCGCGCCCATTTGCGAACGCTTGCCCTTGTCGCGATCACCGCCCGCGCCGAATACGACGATCAAACGGCCCGCGACATGTGGACGCAAAGCCTCCATCGCCGCAAGCAGTGCATCGGGTGTGTGCGCATAATCGACATAGACCGCCGCACCGGCCTGCGAAATGGCGGCACGCTCAAGCCGGCCACGCACCGGTTGCAGCCGCGAAAGTGCATCGAACGTGCTTTCCGGATCACCGCCGGTCGCCAGCACCAGCCCTGCGGCCAACAGGGCATTGGCCGCCTGATAGGCACCGATCAGCGGAAGCTGGATCACATAACGCCTGCCTTCAAATTCAACGGTAAGTGTCTGCCCTGACTGAACAGGCTCACGTGAAACGATCCGCAGTGTTTCCCCGCTTTCGCCGATGCTGAACAGCCGCAACCCCCGGCGGCGCGCGTGATCGATAACTTTTTGCGACCATGGATCATCGGACCAGATCACCGCCGCCCCGCCATCGCGCACGATCTCGTCGAACAAGCGCATCTTGGCCGCAAAATAGGCGTCCATGTCCGCATGATAATCAAGATGGTCGCGGCTCAGATTGGCAAAAGCGCCAGCGGCGACAGGCAGTCCCTCATTGCGGAACTGCGACAAACCATGGCTGGATGCTTCATAGGCGGCATGAGTCACGCCTTCGCGCGCCAGCCCGCTCATGGTGGCCAGAAACGTGACGATGTCCGGGGTGGTCATGCCAGTGGAAAGAGTCTCATCGTTCGATGTGATGCCCAGAGTGCCGATTGAGGCGGCGCGGTGGCCTGCCATGCGCCAGATCTGGCGCACCATTTCGACCGTCGATGTTTTACCGTTGGTGCCGGTGACGCCGACCACCACGTCCGGGAAAGGCGCAAAAAACGGTGCAGCAAGCCGGGCAAAAGTACGGCGCGGGCAATCGCCTGAAATGTGGAGTGCGCCTTCCACCCTAGCTTCAGGCCGGGCAACCACTGCAATGGCGCCGGTCGCAATTGCGGCGGGAATAAAATCCTCTCCATTGACGGTCTGTCCCTGAAAAGCACCAAAGACATTGCCGCTCGTGACCTTGCGGTTGTCAATGGCGAACCCGGTCACGTTCAGCTCCGCGCCTGATGCGATGGGCAGCTTTGCAACGCCGGCAAGATCGCCGAGCCTCATCGCTCGGCCCCTTTTCCAATGAGCGGACGTAGATCGGAAATATCCACATCGCGCGTCTCGTCCGGTTTGATGCCCAGAAGCGGCCCGATCCTTGGCACCACGCGGCCAACCACCGGCGCGGCATTCCACGAGGCTGTGCGCTGCCCGTGTGTGGCCGCGGTACCCTGTGGCTCATCAAGCATGGCTATGACGACATAGCGAGGGCGGTCCATCGGGAAGGCGGCTGCAAATGTGGAAACCAGCGAATTGCGGCGATAACCGCCGACGCCCGGTTTTTCGGCCGATCCGGTCTTGCCGCCAACGCGAAAACCCCGTGCATCTGCCCTGCTCCCTGTCCCATATGTAACGATCATGCGCAGCATCTGGCGCATCCGGGCGCTGGTTGCCGCCGTGAACACACGCCGCCCGGCCGGAGCCTCGTGTGGTTCCAGTTTCCTGAGTGTTGCCGGACGCCACACACCGCCGTTGACCAGCGCGGCATAAGCCGAAGCGAGATGCATCGGAGTGACCGCAATGCCATGGCCATAAGAAACGGTCATGTTCTTGAGCCGACCCCACTCTTTCGGCCAGACCGGCATCCCGCGTGCCGGCACTTCAATATAGGGGCGCTCATTCATCCCAAGCGCTTCCATGGCCGACTTCAGCCGATCACTACCCAGTTCGTCGGCGATCTGGGCTATCACGATATTCGAAGAGTAGATCAGCGATTGCGGAACATTGAGCGACGGACCCATGACATGGCTGTCACGTATGGGATATCCGTCAACCACCAACGGACGCGAGGCCTGATATCGCTTGCCAAGGCTCGTGATCGTCCCGGCATCAAGGGCAGCCGCGACCGTGATCGGCTTGAAGGTAGAGCCCAGTTCATAGACCTGATTGGTCACGCGGTTGAACACATTGGCCGTCTCGCCTTGCTTGGCCAGCTGCGTATCCACGATCTTATCGGCTCTCAGGACCTTGTTGGGATTGAAAGCTGGCAGCGAAGCCAGCGCGAGCACTTCGCCGGTATCGACGTCAAGCACAATTCCGGCCGCGCCCTTGGCCTTGGACATGCCCATACCCCAGAGCAATCCGTCCTCAAGCGCGCCTTGCACCCGGACATCTATTGAGAGCACGGCGGGTTGCCCGCGGCTGCGCTCGCCAGTGAGCCGCTGGTCGAAATAGGCCTCCATCCCGACCCGGCCCTTCTCGTCGGATTCCACAAAACCCAGCACATGGGCCGCCAGCGATCCCTGCGGATAGATACGGTCACGTTCAAACGGAACCTGAAGCGCAGGCTCGCCCAGCGCATGAACTTTGTTTGCCTGCTCGGGCAAAATGCGCACACGCAAGTGAACACCGCGTTGTGACGCAAGCTTTGCCATTGTCTTTTCGTAATCCAGATCGGGGAAAATCCGGACCAGCTCGGTCGCAATCTCGCTGCTGCTCCGCACCAGCGGGGACCCGTCTTTCAATTCGTCTGGCTTGAACCACAAGGCATAGGCAGAAAACTCGCGGGCCAGCAGTTCGCCGTTGCGGTCTACGATTTCCCCGCGATCGGGCACCAGCGGATCTGCGAGGTCATAGCTACTGGCGCTTTGCGCAAACAAGCCCAGAAAGACCACGCGAAATACCGCGCAAAGAGCAATAAATGCGAACAGGGCAAGAATATACAGCGCCCGCAGCTTTGCGGTGACAAGCGACTGCCGGCGAACATTGACAAGCCTGTGCCTGCTTGAACTTACCGTGGTCGAGATCGCCAGCGCGGTCACTCGCCCGCGCCTCCTGAAAATTCAATGCGCGCCAGCCTCTCACCACCGTTGGCTTCAGCTATGGCGAAACCGATCATATCGCTTGCGGCCCCAGCGTCCGGTTTTGAGTTCGCACTGGCATTATCTGCGGTCTGAGGCGCGCCATTGTTCGGCTCGTCATTGCTGCCAACGGGCGATACCATCGCGATGAACGGCACAGTCCCGGTGCCTGGCCCATTCGTGGTCACCGCGCTGGCCATACGGAACGGGCTTGGAGCGTCCGGCCCGCGCGGTGTCCCCAGAGCGGCGAGTTGGCGCTCACCTTCGATATACTGGCCTACACCGGGAGCAACGAAACCGAATTCCATGCCATTGAGTAAGGCAAGCTGCTGCTGGCTGGACCGGGCCTGGAATTCAACCTCAAGAAACTGGATGTCTCTCTTGAGAGACACGATCTTG
>JAHRVR010000197.1 GCA_019090585.1 Sphingomonadaceae bacterium | reverse complement strand
TCAACGATCACACCACCGTTGGCACCCGCTGCACCGATTGTGTAAACCGGCGTGCCTTCAAAATTGTCGTTCGCCGTGACCGAACCTGTGACCGGCGTGTTCTCCAGCGTCGAGATCGTATCATCACCAGCATCATCAACAGCCGTTACCGTCACATTGATGGTCACATCAGTCGTGAACCCTTCAGCATCGGTTACCGTCACAACAAAACTGTCTGCACCGTTATAGTCATCGTTCGGTGTGTAAGTCAGCGTGCCCTTGAAGATTACGCCGCTGGTCTTGGCCTTGTCTGGCGCGTTAAGCGCAGCAATGACCGAGGCCGGGGTTGAGGCATCTACCGTGGCCTGAGTGTAAGTGATGTGATTTGCCGAGTTGCAGCTGTTATGCACGGTGATCTGACCATCGCCGTTATACAGATCGGAAATATCCGTGCCGAAGGCGTTCACATCGCTCCCGCTCGGGCCGGACAAGTTGCAGAACGAACTATTCGCACTGCCCTCAAAGTCCACTTTGATATCGTAGTATCGAGCGCCAATCGTAGCGGTCAGCACATCGGGAAGTACATCGAACGAGGTTTCGCCGAAGATGCCGAACTGCTTGTCAGTGCGCTTCACGTCATTGCGGAAGATCACGCCGGCGGGGAATGGCCCCGGATCGGAAGTGAACCCGGTCATGAATGGGTAGTTCGGTGCAAAGCCGACGACACCCGCGCCAAAGCCCTGCACGAACTGCGAGCCGGGATACGTAAAGTCGTTGCGCTCTTTCAGCGTCAGATCGGAATAGAAAGCGCCCAGCGTGGCGCGAATGCGCTGGTCCTTGGGCGTGTTGATCCTCAATTCCTGCGTGAAAACAGTCGTATCGGAATTGGAGTTCACAAACTGGTTGGGTGCCTGACAGGTGCCGGCAGGCGCCCCGCCCGGATAAGAAACAGAACCATCACAGATGTAATAGGGCAGATACTGGCCAGCAAAGAGATAGTCCGAATAATCTACCCGCTGCTGCGTTTCGCGATCGGTGTAGGCACCGGTATAAAGCAGTTCGAGCGCGCCAAGGCGGCCTTCGACCGTCCAGCTGGTGTTCGAGAAGTCATCTTCAAGACGGTCCTGCTCAAAACGTTCAATGTCGAGGCCATCCAGGCCAAGCTCTGGATCGGCAAAAAACACGCCATCGGATTCGACGCTCTGGCGCGAATGCGAAACGGTCAGCTTCCAGTCTGGCGTAAACTCGTAAAGCGCCGAAACACGGAAGCCGGAATATTGCGTGTCGTTGAAGTTGTTCTCGGCGATGCCGGAATTGTCTGCAGCAATGAAGTTGACGCCCGAAAGGTCCTGCCCGGCCTGAAAGCCAGCGCGCTGCGCGCTGACCGGAACGCCGTTTGCACGGACCGTGCCTGCAGAACGGAAACGTGCGCTCTCAGCCGCCGTGCGCGTGCCTGCGACATTGTCTATGTAGCCGCCCTGATGATCATGGAACACCACGCCGCGAAGCGCAAAGTTCTCAGAAACCGGCACGTTGATCATCAGTTCGCCTTTGTAACTGGCTTCACCGCCCTTGGTGAAGGACAGACCGCCGTTCGCCTTGGCGGCGAATCCTGAAAGGCTTGGCTTGTTTGTGATCAGACGGACCGTACCGGCCTGAGAGCTGGCGCCGAAAAGCGTGCCCTGCGGACCGGCCAACACTTCGATACGCTGAAGGTCGGCGGCATAGACATCAAGGTTTCGGCCTGGCTGTGCAAGCGGCTGCTCATCAAGATATAGCGCCACATTCGGAGCAAGGCCGGCAACACCAGCTGTCGTCAGATTCGGCGTGGTCGAGGCCAGGCCGCGCACGTAGATCGTGCTTTGGCCAGGGCCGCCGCCGCCGGCGGTGACATTGGGAAGTTGCTCCAGATAGTCATCGAAAGTATCGACACGCAGCTCATCAAGAGTTTTCTCACCGATGGCGCTGATCGCGACAGCGACGTCCTGAAGGTTTTCGGATCGTTTCGTCGCCGTAACGACGATCTCGCCGATGCCTCCAACGCGCTCGTCGGTGGCTTGTTCCTGCGCCATGGCAGGTGATGCAATTGCGATAGCAACTGCTCCGATAGATGCGCTGCTGCGAAGTTTCATCATGTCAGGCTTCCCCCCTGTTTTTTCGACTTGCCGGCTCACAACCAATTGGGAGTGTTCGTTCTAAAGTAACGATCACCCGCTCGAAGATTGTGCAACAATGCCCTATTGAACACGTCCGGTCGCGGCTGTGTGCTATCAAAGTCAGCCTTCTTTATCCAGCGAAGCAAAAAGAAATCCGGAAAAAACATGACCCGTTGTGAAACCACAACAGTCTGGTTATGTCGTCCCCTGATTAGGCTGGCTGGCGTTCGCAGGCCGTGTTCTTGTTGGCAAAGACAGGTCCTCTTGTGCATATCAGTCAAGATTCTTGATTTGGATATTTCTTCAATAATTCAGCAGCGGAATCTTTATACATCTGGAGGTGGAAAGCAGAGTGGCAAGTCGAACGGAAAATAGCCCCGGGGATTTTAATCCGACCGTGTTCTTTGGTGCCATCGGAGCAATCACTCTTCTGATCCTGTTCTCCGTGTTCAATGCCGATCGAGCTGCCGATCATTTTGAAGCGATTCAGGCCTTCGCCACTCACAACTTCGGCTGGTTGCTCGTGTTGATCGTTAACGTCCTGCTGATCTGCGCTGGGTTGATGGCATTTTCGCGCATGGGCGATATCCGTCTGGGCGGACAGGACGCCAAAGCGGATTATGGCCGGCTAACATGGTTCGCAATGCTGTTCAGCGCCGGAATGGGGATCGGCCTGCTGTTCTATGGCGTCGCCGAGCCTGTGCTGCACTTCTCAAGCCCGCCAACAACTGCGTTTTCCAACCCGGATGCAACCTCGATCAGCGACCACGCGCGAAATGCGCAACATGCCATGGGCCTGACGTTCCTCCACTGGGGGCTCCATGCCTGGGGCATTTATGCGGTGATTGGGCTGGGCCTTGCCTATGTGGGTTATAACCGCGGGCTTGGCCTTAGTATCGGCGCTTTTCTTAAGGCTGCCTTTCCGCGCATTCCGAACCTTCTTGTCGATCTGATCGATATTCTGGCGATCACCGCAACGGTATGTGGAGTAGCAGCATCGCTTGGCTTCGGTGCATCTCAGATCAACGCAGGTCTGGCGATACTGGCAGGTGTTCCCGATACCGATCTTTCCAAGGCGGCTCTGATCGTAATCATCACATTGCTTGCGACGATTTCGGTCGCCCTGGGTCTGGACAAGGGAATCCGCCGTTTGTCGGAGATCAACATGCTGCTTGCGGTGGGGCTGGCGCTGTTTGTGCTGTTGGCCGGACCGACGATCTTTCTGTTTGATTCCTACGTCCAGAATATTGGCTATTACCTTCAGCGCTTCATCTACTTTTCGACCTGGACCGAAGCATACAGCCAGACCGACTGGCAAAGCAGCTGGACGATCTTCTATTGGGCCTGGTGGATCAGCTGGTCGCCCTTTGTCGGCATCTTCATCGCTCGAATTTCATACGGCCGTACGGTGCGCGAATTTATTGCAGGTGTCCTTCTCGTGCCCACGCTGTTTACATTTGCCTGGATGACCATCTTCGGGGATAGCGCCCTCCAGATCGAGCTGTTCGGTCAGGGCGGACTGTCCGAGGCGGTAACCGCAAGTATGCCGGATGCGCTTTTTGCTTTCCTGACACATTATCCGCTCACTGATATTGTCTCGGGAATTGCTATCGTCATTATTGCGACATTCTTCGTCACATCGGCGGATTCTGGCGCTCTTGTGACGGCAATGATCGCATCGGGGGGGCATCACCACGCCGGATTTCTCCCACGCGTGACTTGGGCCGTGGCGATGGGCGCTCTGGCGGGGGCTCTGCTCTGGTCAGGCGGTTTTGGCGCGCTCCAGACCGCAGCGATTGTGACCGGGCTGCCATTTGCCGTCGTGCTGTTGGTAATGGCTGTTGGGCTACTCAACATGCTGCGGTCGGACTGTGACCTTGCGGCAGACACATAGTCGTTGATTATCTAGCGCCGCGCTGGCGGTGCAGTATCGCCTACATGCGCCCGGGTAGCTCCTCCGCCGCCTGTCACAAACAAAGCGGCGACCGGAGCATGTCCGGCCGCCGCCAAATCAGTTCAGTGAATGAAGGTCTTAGAAGTCGATCTTGCCTTCAACTCCCACGGCACGCCTATTCGCGAAGTTCTTGGTTGCCCAGTTGCCGAAGTCGATCGACGCATCTCCATAACGTTTGTCGGTCAGATTGCGACCGAACAGGGCAACGGTGCCCGTTACACTATCGTTGATCGGGATCTCCGATATGGCAATTCGTGCGCCTAGCAGCCCGTAAGACGGGTTCCTCAGAACATCGGCAAACATGCTACTTGCAGGCAGGAGAACCCCTGCTGCTGATCCGCGCCAGGAATAGTTGATAGCAGCCGACGCCACACCAAAGGCAGCTGGCGGGAATCTGTAGGTTGCATCGATATCCCATTGTGTAGACGGAACGTTGAGAAATTCGGATGCGGCACCACAGTCCTGAAGAACCGTTAGTCCTGCCGAGTCAGCGATTGGTGAGCAGCCATCAAAGACCGCTCCACCCGTGCCCAAAGCCCTAGGATATTGCTTGTACTCCGAATCAACGTAGCCGAACGAACCGGCTAATGTCAGCCCATCGACTGGAACCAAGGTAACTTCGACCTCAATGCCCTTATATTCGGCATTGGCATTGGTTGCGAGAGAACCACCACCAGAGCTGGCCGACGGCGCAGTAAAGCTGTTGATCTGCAGGTTGTTGTATTTATTGAAGAAGGCAGCAACGTTCAGTCGCAGTCGGTTGTCAAGCGCATCCAGCTTGAAACCGGCTTCCCATGCCTTGATCTTTTCCGGCTGGTAAACCGGATCTAGTGGCGGGACGGTCCGGACATTGAAGCCGCCGCTTCGATACCCGGTCGAATACCGGATATACCCCATCAGCCCATCGGTAATGTCATAACTCGCGCCGAGCATGTATGACCAGTTATCGGTCTTGAGATTGAGTTCCCGGTCAAGAGCAGCGATCTGATCAAAAAACCGGGTGTCATCCGTATACCGGATACCACCACTCAGCTCGAGCCGGTCGTTTGCGAACGCCGGGCGATAATCCACCTGAGCATATGCAGCCTTGGATTTACTATCGACCGTATAATCACGAGGCAAGATGACATCAATCGCACCGATCGCCGTAACAAACGGAAGGTGGGTTGTGCCAAAATCCCGGGCATGCTCGTCGAAATAATACCCGCCAAGCACGAATCTAAGGGATTCGTAGTCACCCAACAACTGGACTTCGAGCGTTTTCTGGTTCTGTTTCTGAAAGCGCTCATCGAAACCGTACCAACCGTTCCAGGTTCCAATACCCGACGGATTGGCCGGATCGGCAAAGTTGGCGATAGGACCTCTCAGGTTACCTGGGCCGTAGTTGTTCGTATCGTCACGCCGAAATCCACGAAACGCACCAATGGCCTTCGCCGTCAGGTTATCGTTCAGAACGTATTCGAGATTCAAGTGAACGCCCTTTTGAACAACCCGCTGATCGATCGGAGCGGCATGGCCATCCAGTTTAAACTGACCTTTGGTTGTAACAGGAAGCGTGTTGCCGCCGAAGCTTGGTGAATTGGCCAGGAACGCCAGGAACGTGTCAGTACCATCGATTGCCTGGAGGGTGATTGGCACGCCCCCCATCTTGGTATAATCCGCCGACACGGTCGCTGTCAGTGCGCCAAACTCGCCAACTATCTTACCCCAATAGGCGTCGCTTTTATTGGCGCCGGGATCGAGATGATCCGGAACTCCGACATTGTCCTGAATGCCGTCGCGTTCGCGATGTGCATAGGCAAACGATGCCTTGACATTGCCCCCGCCGATATAGCCGGTGTCGATACGCGCGCGCAGGCTTGCAGCGTCAAAGCTGCCCCATGATCCGCGCACCACTCCGCTGAACTCGTCGGTCGGCGTGTGCGTCTGGATAACAATCGCGCCTGCAGTCGTGTTGCGCCCGAACAGTGTGCCTTGCGGACCGCGAAGAACCTGAACGGAATCCGGTTCGACAATATCCATGCCAATCGTCGAGATGCGGCCATAGGCAACGCCGTCGATGTAAAAACCGATCGGTGCGTCATTACCGATGACGTTGTCACCAAAGGCTATGCCTCGGACCGCGACAAAAGCCGCGCCCAAGCCGCCAGGTGTTTCATGGATTTTCATATTCGGGGTGAGGCGCGAAATATCGATGAAGTTCTCGATACCCCGGCTCTCCAGTGTCTCAGAAGTGACTGCCGTGATGGCAAGAGGAGTGTCTTGCAGGTTTTCCTCGCGCTTACGAGCAGTGACAACGATATCGCCGATGGCCCCTCGTTTCTCTACAGCAGGATCGTCTTGTGCGGTGGCCTGAGTGGCGGACAGCCCTGTAAGCAGAGCTGCGCTGGTCAAAAGTGCGGCACGAAACTGAATGTTAATCACTTGTCCCTCCCAATATCCATGTTCCTTGATTTTCAAGGCAAATCTTAAGCATCAAGAGAATTCTGGGACAGAACCCAAATACCCCTGCGCTTACCGGAATATTATGCGCTGAATGGAACCTAGAGATTACTCAATGGATGAGTCACGGTGATTCGTGCGGCATCAGACAATTGAAGCGAGGCCGTTGCATTAATGCCACTACGCCCCGCGATCGTTGGGGCGGCCCTGCCGCTGACCTAAGCATGCAGCTTATCTGCAACGAAAGCTGCGGTCCCGTAAGAACCAGAAAAATTGGGATTGCCTTAAGGCAATAGAAAGCACCGCAGACCGGTGGAATCCTGAGTTCAAAGTCATACCGGTTTATTACGCCCCAAGGTCAATCGAAAAGGATAACACCTTGGTAAGAATTCACCTGCATTGAAGCCTGAGCGCAGGAGAAATGTCTTGGAAATCAATGTGAAGTCAGAGCTGGCCGGTGGCGAGCGAAACCGTGAAGAACGATCCAGGGTTATCATTGATTGCGAAGTTCGTCAGGGCGCTCGGCCCTGGAGGGTAACCCTATTGGAAGACATGTCTCCCAATGGGTTTTGTATTGCCTGGTTTCCAGGCTGCAGGCCCGAAATTCCGCTCCGGATCCGCATTCCGGGACTTCAATTGCTTAGCGCGAATGTCCGTTGGCAGAAAGATTCATCGGTCGGATGCGAATTTGATGCGCCGCTCCACGTGGCGGTCTTCGAACATCTGCTCGCACAGGCGCGTCAGGGCTAACTGCCCTGCCCGCCCAAATCCTTATAGATCAATGACACGCCGCCAATAATCTGCTCATCAGATATGGATTGCCCGTCCATATGCGGCCAGCACTGATTCATGCATTGCCTCACTGATTGTCGGGTGCGGAAAAACACTGCTCATCAGTTCAGCTTCAGTCGTTTCCAGCGTCTTGCCAACAACGAATCCCTGGATCATCTCGGTCACTTCCGC
>JAHRVR010000196.1 GCA_019090585.1 Sphingomonadaceae bacterium | reverse complement strand
CGGCATCGGAATGAATACCGATCATACACTTGAGGAAGTCGGGCAGCAGTTCTCGGTGACGCGCGAACGTATCCGCCAGATCGAGGCCAAGGCGCTGCGGAAGCTTAAACACCCGAGTCGTTCAAGAAAGATGCGGTCTTTCCTCGATCAATAGCAAATTTCGAGTGGGATGCTGACTGTCCACTTTACAGTCCACCAACATGGCACTATCAAACCAGCGTTCGCGTAACTGACGAGGCAGGCGGAGTACCGCCGTGGAGCACGAACCGTTGATTGCCGCTCGTCTGGGCACCCCTCAAACCAAGGAGGCGTGCCATGCCCACGCGCAGTAACGCAGCCGATCCCGTCGATACCTTTATGTCGAAGCGCCTCGATAATCGCCGGACGACATCCGAAATGCGGAGCAATTCAGATCGTGAGAGTCTGAAGAAGCTCGGCATCAGGCATGTCATCCCGGCGCGGCGAACCGCACCGATTTGCCGCAAGGCACCATCAGTCATGATCCGCCCGCACCATGGAACGAAGGCTGGTCTTGGGCGGCCGGCAGTTCTAAGTAACCGCTCACCAACGCCAGAAACAGACAAAGGGCAAGCGCCATGCGCATAGCAATCGCTTCCGATCATGCCGCTTTCGACCTGAAGGCCGAACTGCGCGATTATCTGATCGAACAGGGCCATGACGTCGCAGACCTTGGCCCCGAGAGCGCAGATCGCGTCGATTATCCCGATTACGGCTATAAACTGGCATCGATGGTGGCCGATGGAACTGCCGAATACGGCGTCGCTCTTTGCGGCTCCGGCATCGGCATCTCAGTGGCCGTCAACCGCAATCCGTCATGCCGCTGTGCGCTCGTATCGGAACCCTTGTCGGCGGCCCTTGCCCGCGAGCACAACAATGCCAATTGCATCGCGATGGGCGCGCGTCTGACGGGCATAGACATGGCCAAGGCCTGTCTCGATGCTTTCCTTTCGACCCCCTTCGGCGGCGGCCGCCACGGCCCCCGCGTCGAGAAACTGTCCAATCCCTCAATCCACGGGAGCGCATAATGAACGCTGAAACCGCGATCCGGTCCACAGGCTTTTTCACTGACAGCGTCGCGACCAGCGACCCTGCTGTCGCAGCGGCAATCGGGCACGAGCTAAAGCGTGAGCAGAAGCAGATCGAACTGATCGCTTCGGAAAACATCGTCAGCAAGGCGGTGCTTGAGGCTCAGGGATCTGTCCTCACCAACAAATATGCGGAAGGCTATCCGGGGCGCCGCTATTATCAGGGCTGTGCGCCTTCCGATGAAGTTGAAACGCTCGCCATTGAGCGTGCAAAGCAGCTGTTCGGTTGTGATTTTGCCAATGTTCAGCCGCATTCCGGCGCACAGGCCAATGGCGCGGTGCTGCTTGCAACGGTCAAGCCCGGCGACACACTACTGGGGATGAGCCTCGATGCTGGCGGACACCTGACCCACGGCGCCAAGCCGGCCATGTCCGGCAAATGGTTCAATGCCGTGCAGTATGGCGTCACCGCAGACACCCACCTGATCGACTATGACGAGGTCGAGCGATTGGCAAAGGAGCATCAGCCCAAGCTGATTATCGCAGGCGGCAGCGCCTATCCGCGTATCATCGACTTTGCCCGTCTGCGCGCCATCGCAGACGAAGTCGGCGCACTGTTTCAGGTCGATATGGCGCACTTTGCCGGTCTCGTCGCAGGCGGTGTGCACCCCTCGCCCTTTCCACATGCGCATATAGCCACGACCACCACGCACAAGACATTGCGTGGACCCCGAGGAGGTATGATCCTCACCAATGACGAGAAGCTCGCAAAGAAAATTAACTCGGCGGTTTTCCCTGGTCTTCAGGGTGGCCCACTGATGCACGTGATTGCGGCCAAGGCCGTAGCCTTCGGCGAGGCTCTACAGCCCGAATTCAAGGACTATGCCGCCAAGGTCGTCGAGAACGCGCAGGTTCTTGCCGCTACCCTCAAGCAGCGCGGTGCAGAGATTGTATCGGGCGGAACTGACACGCATCTGGCACTGATAGATCTTACTCCGCTAGGCGTGACCGGCAGAGATGCCGACGAGGCGCTGGAGCGCGCCGGGATCACGTGCAACAAGAACGGTATTCCTTTCGACCCTCTCCCTCCGGTCAAGACCAGCGGCATCCGTATTGGTAGCCCGCCGGGCACCACGCGCGGTTTCGGCCCGGAAGAATTTCGCGAGATCGGCAATATGGTTGCCGACGTGCTCGACGGCCTTTCCAAATGCGGCGAGGAAGGCGACGCGCAGGTTGAACAGGCCGTCCGCACGCGTGTCGAGGCGCTGTGTGACCGCTTCCCGATCTACGAAGGGCAATAAGGATTGCGCTGTCCATTTTGCGCGCATGAAGATAGCCAGGTAAAGGACAGCCGTCCGACCGAGGACAACTCGGCTATTCGGCGGCGGCGGCAATGTGGTGGCTGCGGCGCACGTTTCACGACATTTGAGCGCGTGCAGCTACGCGAGATCACTGTCGCCAAAAGCGACGGCTCACGCGAAGCTTTTGATCGCTCAAAGATCGAGCAGTCCGTTACCCTCGCCTGCCGAAAGCGCAGTGTTGCGCCCGAAAAAATTGATCGGCTCGTTTCGGGTATTCAGCGGCAAGTCGAGACGCAAGGGGATAACGAAGTTGCATCGAGGGCTATCGGCGAAATGGTAATGGAAGGCCTGCGCCAGGTGGATAGTGTCGCTTATATCCGCTTTGCTTCGGTCTATCGCTCCTTCAACGAAGCCAGGGATTTCCAGGAATTTGCAAGTTCCGTGCAGAAAGCCGGCAGCCAGGATGGTCTCGATGAGTAACCCCGCCCCGGTCATAGTCCTGGTGCGACCTCAGCTTGGAGAGAACATCGGCAAGGCCGCCCGGGCAATGCTGAATTTTGGTCTGGTTGAAATGCGACTTGTCGAGCCGCGCGATGGCTGGCCCAACCCCGCCGCTGGCCCTGCCGCTGCGGGAGCAGACATTGTCCTGGAGCGCGCTGAGCTGTTCGCATCGTTGGCAGAAGCGGTTGCTGACTGTCCAAATGTCTACGCCGCGACCGTGCGCAAGCGCGGCATGACCAAGCCCGTCGTCACGCCTGATATGGCCGCACGCGAGATCCACGAGGCGCCGGGCCGCTCAGCGCTTGTCTTCGGGCCGGAACGCTCTGGACTGGACACCGAAGACGCCACACTCGCCCGCAAGATACTGACAGTTCCGGTCAATTCCGAATTCGGCTCGCTCAACCTCGCCCAGGCAGTCATCCTATGCGCCTACGAATGGTCAAAATTTGCCGCAATGGATATCCCGACCGTAGAGGAAGTGCTTCCACCTGCCCCTCAGGAGGAACTCGAGGGGTTGATCGATCATTTCGAGACCATGCTGGAGGCCAAGAACTATTTCTGGCCGGAAGAGCGCGCCACGGTGAGTCGGCTAACCTTGCGCAATGTGTTGACGCAAGCGGGCTGGAACAGCCTTGAGGTGCGCACTTTGCGCGGCGTCCTCAGCACACTGGATCGTCCACCGCGCAAGCGCAATTAGTCTGACTTGTGTGCCTTTTTCCAGGCTGCCAGCTCATAGGCAATAGAGCCTTCGACCAGTTCTTCCCAGATCGATTCGACCATGTCTCGCGGCAGGCCCATCTCTTCGGCAAGCTGCGCCGCTCTGGCAATAACCGCAGCCTTGCGCGCTTCGTCGCGGACTTGTTCACGCTCAGGCTTTATCCGCGCCGCGGCCCGCATATAGGCAAAGCGCCGGGACAGCAGAGCGACCAGCTCGGCATCGAGGGCATCGACACCGGCGCGCACCTCATGCATCGAATGGCAATCATCGGGGGCGAGCGGCTTATCGGACATGGCCGCGCCCTAGCGCCTGCGCTCCCGTCCGTCGAGTGGGTGCGCGCGCTCTTGACTTTCGCGGCCTATCCCGTAATTGCGCGCCTTCACTTCGGCGACGTCTCCCCTCCAAGGCTATCTGGCTAAGGATATATGGGCGGCGGCCCGATTGGCCCCGCACTCCGGTGAAGCGGTGGCCGCGTTGTGCATATTGGCACAGCGGTGCGTACCGGGCTTTGGATCGCAGCCCAGTTCGGCAGCGACAGCAAATTGGAGAAGACATATGTCGAAGCGCAAAAGTTCCAAGTACAAAATTGACCGCCGCATGGGCGAGAACATCTGGGGCCGTCCCAAGAGCGCGGTCAACCGCCGCTCCTACGGACCCGGCCAGCATGGTCAGCGCCGCAAGAGCAAGCTGTCCGACTATGGCATTCAACTGCGCGCCAAGCAGAAGCTCAAGGGCTATTACGGCGAAGTGACCGAAAAGCAGTTCAAGCGCACTTATCAGGAAGCGACCAAGATCAAGGGCGATACCGGCCATAACCTGATCGGCCTGCTCGAACGCCGCCTCGACATGATCGTCTATCGCGCCAAATTCGCTCCGACCATCTTTTCCGCCCGCCAGATCGTCAGCCACGGCCACATCCGCGTCAACGGCGTAAAGTGCAACGTAGCAAGCCGCCGCATCAGCGTTGGCGACATCATAAGCTTGGGCGACAAGGCCAAGGAAATGGCGCTGGTGATCGAAGCACAGGCCCTGGCCGAACGTGATATCCCCGATTATGTTGCCGTCGATGGCACCGACAAAGTAACATTCGCGCGCGTCCCGACGCTCGACGAAGTGCCCTATCCTGTGAAGATGGAACCGAACCTGGTTGTCGAGTTTTACTCGCGCTAATCGGTCATCCCGATCTGTGATTGAAAAGGCGGTCCCTCGGGGCCGCCTTTTTCATTGGCATCGTTCGGGTCATCGTCCTGTCCCTTTGACGGTGAACGGCTCAACGCCAGTTGCCGCGTATGGCGAACCACTCACTTGAGCTGGCTGAAAAATGCGCTCCCTGCGTCCCGGGACGGCGCGGCCGCCTAACCCAGATAACCCCGCCTGAACTCTGCGGAAAATGATGCAAAGCGTCCTTCGCCAATTGCATCGCGCATGGCCTGCATGAGATTCTGGTAAAAGCTGAGATTGTGCTCGGTCATAAGCATGGCACCAAGGATTTCTCCTGCTTTGACGAGGTGATGCAAATACGCGCGGCTATAGCTTCCGCAGGTCGGGCAGGAGCACTGCTCATCGAGCGGGCCGGTATCTTCGGCAAAGCGCGCATTGCGCAAGTTGAGCGGGCCATTCCATGTGAAAGCCTGCCCGTTGCGGCCCGATCGGCTCGGCAAGACGCAGTCAAACATATCCACGCCGCGCTCAACCGCGCCGACAAGATCGTCCGGCTTGCCCACTCCCATCAGGTAGCGCGGCGAGTGCTCGGGCAATTGGCTGGGTGCAAAATCAAGCGTTGCAAACATCGCTTCCTGCCCCTCGCCCACTGCCAGCCCGCCAATCGCATAGCCATCAAAACCGATGTCCTTCAGCGCATCGGCGCTCGCTGCGCGCAGACTTTCATCAAGCGCGCCTTGTTGAATACCGAACAAAGCGGCCGCCTCTGCATGATCCCCGCCGCTGTCAAACGCATCTCGGCTACGCTTAGCCCAACGCATCGACATTTCCATCGAGCGAGCAATCTCATCACGTGGCTGGTCAGCGCGCGGACATTCATCGAATGCCATCACGATGTCAGACCCCAGCAACCGCTGAATTTCCATCGAGCGTTCCGGTGACAGCATGTGCCGCGATCCATCCAGATGGCTGGCAAAAGTCACGCCTTCCTCGGTAATCTTGCGAAGATCTGAAAGGCTCATCACCTGATAGCCGCCGCTGTCAGTGAGAATTGGGCGCTCCCAGTTCATGAACCGGTGCAAACCACCAAGCCGCGCTACCCGTTCAGCACCCGGCCGCAGCATCAGATGGTAGGTATTGCCAAGAATAATGTCGGCGCCGGTCTGCCGCACGCTTTCCGGCTTCATCGCCTTGACCGTTGCGGCGGTGCCGACGGGCATGAAGGCCGGCGTGCGGATATCTCCGCGCCGCATCTGGATCAGCCCGGCGCGCGCACGCCCATCGGTGGCGTGAAGCGTGAAATTGAAACGTGGCGGCATGGGTTTGCGCCTAGCGGCTTCGGCAGGCCATTACCAGACGGCGGCATCCATCCGCCGCCGCGCACGCCTTAATCAGGAAGCAAAAGGCTTGAATCCCCATAAGAATAAAAGCGGTATTCTGCCGCGATTGCATGGGCATAAGCCGCCTGCATCACATCCAGCCCCATCAGCGCGCTGACCAGCATAAACAGAGTCGAGCGCGGCAAGTGGAAATTGGTCATCAGCCCATCGATCGCCTTGAAGCGATATCCCGGCGTGATGAAGATCGAGGTATCGCCCTCGAAAGGCTGAATAATGCCATCCTCCCGCGTTGCACTTTCCAGCAAGCGCAAGCTGGTCGTGCCAATGGCTATGATGCGCCCTCCGGCTGACCTTGCCTCGTTCAACCGATCAGCCGTAGCGGCATCGATACGGCCCCATTCGGCATGCATGTGATGATCGCCAGTATCATCGGCCTTCACAGGCAGAAATGTCCCCGCGCCGACATGCAAGGTAAGCGTCTCGCGCCTGATTCCTGCATCATCCAGCGCCTGTGCCAGCTCCGGAGTGAAATGAAGCGCTGCCGTGGGCGCAGCAACAGCGCCGTCCTTATTGGCGAACATGGTCTGATAATCTTTGCGGTCTGCCTCATCAGTCTCGCGTTTTCCTGCGATATACGGCGGAAGAGGCATGCGGCCGGCGCGCTCCAATTGCACTTCGACCGGCTCATCCCCTTCGAAAAACAAGGTCCAGCTGCCATCTGCGTGGCGTTCTTGCGCAAGAGCCGTCACGCTTGCGCCAAATTCAATGCGATCGCCTGAAGACAACCGCTTGGCATTGCGGATGAAAGCCACCCAGCGGCGAAGGTCCAGGCGTTTATGAAGGGTAGCCCCAATGCGCGCCTCACCGCGTCTGCCTTCCAACTGAGCGGGAATGACGCGCGTATCATTGACGACCAGCACATCGCCGCGGCGCAGGAACTGCGGTAGATCACGGACATGGTGATCGCGAAGGCCGCCATTGCCATCCACCACAAGCATACGTGCGGCATCGCGCGGCCGCACCGGGCGCAGCGCGATGCGTTCTGGCGGCAGGTCAAAATCAAAAAGGTCAACCAGCATGGTGCGTCAGGAAAGCCTGCCGGTCATGGCATGACTATCATTCGGGCTGCGAAGTGCCGGATTCCCCGGCGGGGAAGCTCTCTTCGAAAGCGTCTGAGGATTCTGGAGTGGGGGCTGCTGGCCCATCATCCCGCGCAAACGTGGCACGAACAATTCTGGTGGGGTTTTCCGGCGGCTCGCCCAGTGCGATGCGGTCCACCGTATCCATTCCGCGAACCACACGTCCAAGCACAGAATATTTCCCGTCCAGCGCAAAACGCGGATAGAATACGATAAAGAACTGGCTGTTCGCGGAGTCCGGGTCATTGGTGCGCGCTGCCGAAACGGTGCCCCGCAGATGCGGCATGGACGAGAATTCCGCCTTCAGGTCAGGAAGCTCCGATCCGCCAGAGCCGGTCCCGGTGGGATCACCGGTCTGCGCCATGAAACCTTCGATCACGCGGTGAAAGATAACGCCGTCATAAAACCCCCGGCGAGCAAGTACCTTGATACGCTCGATATGGTGAGGTGCCCACTCCGGCATCAACCGGATGGCAACCGCGCCGCCATTCGACAGATCAAGAAGCAGCACATTTTCCGGATTCTGCGAGATGTCCGGGTTCACAAAACTCGCCAGCGCGGGCTTGGCCGGCTCAACCTTCTTTTTGGCCGCAGCCGGTGAGGCAAGAAGAAGAACGCCGGCAATGGCGGAAAGAATCAATCGAAATTTCATCACAGACTCACATTAACGGGCCGATGCACTGATCGCCGGACATGGCGGAGCGATAGCGCCACGTCGCTTTCGTGGCAATGAACGGTAAGTGCCCTGCCGTCTACAAATCGCCGCGCCGACCCAGCTTTTCAACTCGGGCCAGCACATCGTCTCGGACTGGCGGGCTCACAAAGCAGGAAATTTCCCCACCGAAGAGCGCGATTTCCTTGACCAGTTTCGATGCAATCGGCTGCAAGCCGACATCCGCCATCAGGAAGACCGTCTCAACATCGGCATTCAGCTGCTGGTTCATACCGGCCATCTGATACTCGTATTCAAAATCGGCAACCGCGCGCAGGCCGCGGATCAGAACGGTCGCACCCATGTGCTCAGCAAATTTGATCAGCAGGGCGTTGAAACCGACAACCTCGACATTGCCGATCCCCATTTCCGCGATCTCTCGTTCCACCATGGACAGCCGCTCATCGTTGCTGAACATCGGGTCCTTCGAAGGATTGGTCGTCACCCCGATAATCAACCGGTCCACCAGCCGGGCGCCCCGGCGAATGATATCAGTATGCCCGCGCGTGATCGGGTCAAAAGTTCCCGGATAGATACCGACGCGCTCGCCGCCCTCATTCGCCATTAATGGTCCCTTTCAATAATGTAGCGAGCCAGCGCCCGCAGCAAGTCAGCTTCCTTGCCGTGATCCGCAAGGTGAGCGGTGGCCTGTTCCACCAGCATCCGTGCCTGTGCACGCGCCCGGTCAGGCCCCAGCAGTGTAAGGAAAGTCTGCTTTCCTGCCCGCGCATCCTTGCCAACGGCCTTGCCCGCCACTTCGGCGTTCCCCTCGTGGTCAATCAGGTCATCAGTGATCTGAAAGGCCAGCCCGATATCGCGTGCATACCCGCGCAGATGTGTCCGCCCTTCAACCGGCACATGGCCAAGGATCGCCCCCATCTCCACTGCCCCTGCCAGCAAGGCGCCGGTCTTGAGCTGCTGGAGCCGGGTGATTGTCGGCAAGTCAAATTCAGACGTCTCGGCAACAAGATCCATCATCTGCCCGCCTGCCATGCCATTGAAACCGCTGGCATGACCCAGCGTCCGGACCAGTTCGATACGGACGAATGGATCGGCACTGACAGCCGGCTCACCCAGGACTTCGAACGCAAAGGCATGCAGTGCATCGCCTGCCAGAACGGCGGTTGCCTCGCCATATGCCACATGCACGGTGGGCTTTCCGTGGCGCAGCCCATCATCATCCATGCAAGGCAGATCGTCATGAATCAGCGAATAGACGTGGATCGCCTCTATCGCCAATCCGGCGCGAACAGCGGCATCGCGGTCCACCCCATACATTTCCGCCGTCGCGGTCAGCAATAACGGACGTATGCGCTTACCACCGGCCATCGCTGCGTAACGCATGGCTTCGACCAGCTTCAGGCGGGGCTCATCGGGTACAGGCAGCAAGGAATCGAAATCTGTATCAATGTCACGCGCGATCCTCTCCATCGCATCTGCAAGAAGATCATCAACCACGCCCGAAACCGCCATACTCAACTGTCTGGCGCGTCGAATGGAGCCGTGCCCGTTACTGCACCATCAGCGCCTTGCACGATCTTCTCGATTCGCGCCTGAGCAGCATCGAGTCGCGTCTGGCAGTGCTTTCTGAGCTGCTCGCCCCGCTCGTAAAGCGCAATCGAATCGTCGAGCGGCACGTCACCGCCTTCAAGTTTGCGCACCACTTCTTCAAGCGCGCGAAGCGCCTCTTCGAAGCTCATAGCGGAAATATCTGCGCCTTTTTGGTCCATACAACAGCAATGACGAGGCATAGAAGCCGGGTCAAGCGAACCGACAACTAGCGCTGCCCGCCACACCAAGCTAAGGCGCGAAACCATGACCACCGACAGCGCCGAAATCACTCCCGAAATCGTCGAGGCCCACGGCCTCAGCCCCGAAGAATATGACCACGTCCTGAAAGCGATCGGGCGCGAGCCCAATTTGATCGAGCTGGGCATATTCTCGGTCATGTGGTCAGAGCACTGCTCCTACAAATCAAGCCGGTTACACCTCAAGAAGCTTCCCACCGAAGCGCCATGGGTGATCTGCGGCCCCGGTGAGAACGCCGGCATCATCGATATTGGCGATGGACAAGCTGCCATCTTCAAGATGGAGAGCCACAACCACCCCAGCTATATCGAGCCTTATCAGGGCGCAGCGACGGGTGTGGGCGGCATCCTGCGCGATGTCTTTACCATGGGCGCGCGTCCCATAGCCAATATGAACGCCCTGCGATTCGGACGGCCAGACCACCCGAAAATGAAGCACCTTGTCCAAGGTGTCGTCGCTGGCATCGGCGGTTATGGCAATTGCGTGGGCGTGCCAACGGTTGGCGGGGAAACCAATTTCCACAAAGCCTATGATGGCAACATCCTGGTCAATGCCATGACCGTTGGCATCGCCGATGGGGACAAGATTTTCTATTCGGCAGCCACCGGAGTTGGCAATCCGATCGTCTATGTCGGCTCCAAGACCGGGCGCGATGGCATCCACGGCGCAACCATGGCGAGCGCGGACTTCGGCGATGATATCGAGGAAAAGCGCCCTACCGTGCAGGTTGGCGATCCGTTCGTCGAAAAACTGCTGATCGAAGCCTGTCTTGAGCTGATGGCAACCGATGCGATTGTGGCCATTCAGGACATGGGCGCAGCCGGACTTACTTCCTCCAGCGTCGAAATGGCAACCAACGGCAAAACCGGCATCCGGCTCAACATGAACAAGGTGCCTTGCCGCGAAGAAGCAATGACGCCCTATGAAATGATGCTTTCTGAAAGCCAGGAGCGCATGCTCATGGTGCTCAAGCCCGGCAAGGAAGCGATGGCAGAGGCGATCTTCAGCAAGTGGGAGCTGGATTTTGCGGTTATCGGCGAAGTGACCGATACGGGCCGCATGGTGCTGGATTTCAATGGGGAACCCGTGTGTGACATCCCGCTAGGCCCGCTCGCCGACGAAGCCCCGGAATATGACCGGCCAAGTGTCAATCGCGAGGAATACAGGGCTTGGGCCGGGGTCAAGGCGCTGGAAAACGTGCCCGAAAGCACCAATATCGGCGCGGACCTGCTTAAGCTCATGGCCAGTCCTGATCTGGCCTCACGGCGCTGGATCTGGGAGCAATATGACTCGCAGGTTATGGCCGACACCCTTCAAAAGTCTGGCGGGGATGCCGCCGTCGTGCGCATCCACGGCACCGGCAAAGCCCTGGCAATCAGCACGGACTGCACGCCGCGCTATTGCTATGCCGACCCCTATGAGGGCGGCAAGCAGGCGATTGCCGAGGCTTATCGCAACATCTGCGCAGTCGGTGCGACCCCGCTCGCAGTCACCAACTGCCTCAACTTCGGCAATCCTCAGCGCCCCGAGATTATGGCGCAGTTCACAGGTTGTCTCGAAGGCATGGGCGATGCCTGCCGCGCGCTCGATTTCCCGATCGTGTCCGGCAATGTCAGCCTCTACAACGAATCCAAGGCTACTGGCGGCGGTTCGGCAATCCTGCCCACCCCTGCAATTGGCGGTGTCGGGCTGATCGAAGATCATACTGAAATGACCACGATCGCGTTCAAGGCCGAGGGCGAAGCTATCTATCTTATCGGCACAGCCAATCGCGGGGCGCTGGGCGGGCATCTCGGTCAGTCGTTATGGCTACGTGAAACGCAGGAGCGTGAAGATGGCCTGCCTCCCTCGGTCGATCTTGATGCTGAGCGCAGCCACGCACAATTCGTTCGCAAGCTGATTTCCGAACGCAAGCTGAGCGCCGTGCATGATGTGTCGGACGGCGGACTTCTGGTCGCGCTTGCCGAGATGGCGCTGGCTGGCGGCATCGGTTGCAAGCTGAAACACATCGACAACCACTTCGCCGCTTTCGGTGAAGATCAGGCGCGCTATGTCGTTACCAGCGCTGTGGCCGACACGATCAAGGCTGCGGGCATCGCGATGACACGCATTGGCACAACTGGCGGCACGGCCGTCAAGGGCCCGGGTTTCAACATCGCCATTTCAGACTTGCGCGAGGCCAGCGACAGCTTCTTCCGTGACTGGATGGAAGACTAAAGCTTAGCCCGCCACCCATTCATCTCGCGGAATTCCCAGCAATTGTAGAATCGCGGTAAGATCGCCCCGGTCGATCCAGCCATTGGCCGCAGCGCGGGCTTTGGGCTTGGCGCGATAGGCGATGCCGTATGTTGCGGCTTCAAGCATCGGGATGTCGTTCGCGCCGTCGCCGGTTGCAAGGCTGACCGCGCCCTCACCGATCTCGGCCATCTCTGCCAGCAAGGTCTGCTGCTTGACCGAACTGTCAGTGATGGCACCGACCAGCCCGCCTGTGAGCTTGCCATCGGCGATTTCAAGCCGGTTGCCGACCACATGATCGAAACCCAACTGCTCAGCAATCGGATCGGCGAAATGGTGAAAGCCGCCGGTCACCAGCACTGTGCGGCATCCCCTGGCCTTCAGCGTCGCAACCAGCGTGCGCGCACCCGGCATGGGATCGATCCGGGTATTGAGGCATTCGGCAATCGCCTGCTCTGACAAGTCCCGCAATAACAGCACACGTTCCCGCAAGGCGCTTTCAAAATCCAGCTCGCCCTGCATGGCCCGTTCGGTAATCGCCGCGATGTGATGTTTCATACCGGCAAAATCGGCCAGTTCGTCGATGCATTCCTGCCGAATCATGGTCGAATCCATGTCGGAGATGAACAGGCCGGGCACTTCTGGTTCGCGATCTGAAATCAACATATCGCAAGGGCTGAAATGCGCGTCGATAGCTTCGCGCATAGCACCGGCATCATTGTCGGGAGAGCCGATTTGCATTGTCTCACCGCAGGAATCGAGCATCGCCGCTGATGCCACGCGCACCCCGCCACTCTCCAACTGCGACATGGCACGCTCAAGATTTGCGGACAGGCCGTCTGGTTCTGCTATCAGCCGGGCTATGAGCACCGAAGAGTCCCCTGGAACGTCTGACGGTCCCGCACCATCCAGGCCGCCGCTCGCGCTCATTGCAGGGCCGACGGCCAGCGGCAAGAGCGATCTTGCCGTTGAATTTGCGCTGCGCATGGAAATCAAAGGGACGCCCTGCGTCATCATCAATGCGGATAGCGCGCAAGTCTACCGGGATCTTGTCGTTCTCAGCGCTCGCCCCACACCCAAAGACATGCGCGGGATCGAACACCGCCTCTTTGGCAGTTGGGACGGCGCGAGCGCCTGTTCTGCAGCCGACTGGGCTCGCCGCGCCAAACAGGAAATAGCTGCGTGTCATGCCGCGGGTGCCTTGCCCGTCCTAGTAGGCGGGACCGGGCTTTACTTTCGCACATTGCTGGACGGTATCGCTCCCATTCCAGAAATTGATCCTGAGATACGGCGCACTGTTCGCGCCCTTCCCGTTGCGCAGGCCCTTGGCGCATTACAGGCGGAAGATCCCTCGCGCGCCGCCCTTCTCGCGCCTTCCGATTCGGCCCGGATCGCGCGCGCTCTGGAAGTCATCCGTTCCACCGGCAAACCGCTGGCGCATTGGCAAACGACTCTTGAAGGCGGAATTGGCGATGAGATCACTCTATCGGCCGCAGTCCTCTTGCCAGAGCGAGAGGCACTATACAGGCGATGCGATCTGCGCTTTTCAAAAATGCTGGATCAAGGCGCGATCGAAGAGGTGAAATCGCTTCTGGCGCGCGACCACGGCCCAGACATGCCAGTTATGCGCGCGATCGGTGTCCCCGAGATTTTGGCCTACCTGAGGGGAGATATGTCACTCGAAGAGGCTGCGGAGCACGCTTCACAAGCGACGCGGAATTACGCAAAACGCCAGTTCACGTGGTTCCGCCGCCAGCCGCCTGATAGTTGGGTCCGTCTGACCTATGATGATTTCTCTATAGGCGACCTTTGTGATATATTATTTCAATCTTGGCGGTTGACATAACATATATTTACACCTAATTGCGCCAACCATAGTCGCCATGGATATATGAGCGATCACCTACAGGACCCGGTGCAGCCTTTGGCTTTGCCGGGTCGGTTTCTTAATGATGCAAAGCAAGTTTTACGAAGGAACTGATTGTGAGCGAAGAGCGCAGCGGCGCAGACATATTGGTTGAAAGTCTGGCCCGTCAGGGTGTTGAGCACGTGTTCGGCTATCCCGGCGGCGCCGTGCTGCCGATCTATGACGCCCTGTTCCACGATGATCGCATTCACCACATCCTGGTCCGGCATGAGGCCGGCGCGGTTCATGCCGCCGAAGGTTATGCCCGCTCCACAGGCAAGCCGGGCGTTGT
>JAHRVR010000195.1 GCA_019090585.1 Sphingomonadaceae bacterium | reverse complement strand
TCATCCGCCGCGACCAGATTGACCGGGCCAATCCGTTCGCGGTCGGCCACCAGTTTGTCCATCCCGGCCGATTCATCGCTCGAGTCGGAAACCTCGTCGGCATTGAATTCAAATTTCCGGACCAGCATCGGTGGAGGACACGCAAAACGCTCACCCGAAATGCGCGCCATTTCACTGCGCCGCTCTTCTTCATTCTCGGCACGGGCGATGGACCCAGCCCGGATTTCCCGCGAGGATGCGAGGTTTTCCTGAACAGATGACAAAGCCGTGTCCGCTGTTTGGGCGGCTTCGGTGGCTCTTGCGAGCACTGCTTCGGCCTTGGCCAGTTCAGCGCCAAGGCGTTCGCGCACCGCATCGCCTTGTTCAATCTCGGCGATCAGCGACGCGGGCTTGGCCGCGATGACGGCGCGCTCCTGCTCAATCTCTTCGAAACGCCGTGCCATTTCGGAAAGCCGGTTTGCGGCATCGCCCGCTCGCTCGCTCCAGCTTTTGATGTCGGATGTCTGTGCGGCGGTCCTTTCCCGGGCGACGGCCAGAGCCTGATCATGGGCGGCAAGGCCGGCGGTTGCAGCCTGCATCGATTTGCGTGCGGTATCGTGTTTGGCCTGAGCGGCTTCCAATGCCGCGCGTCCGGCCTTGGGATCGGGCAAACCCGTCCGCGCCGCCTCGGAAGTTTCAAGCTCCGCCTGTGCGGCCTGTTTCTGTTCGTCCAGCTCGGCGGCGGATCGGTCCAGCTCAGCACGGCGGTCGGCCATCCTCTCGCGCGCTGCATCGGCCTGATCCAGTTCGCGTAGCGCCTGTCGTTCTTCCTCCGCGGCTTGCGAAAGGGCGCGTTCCAGCGCGGCAAGGCCTGCTTGCACTTGTGATAGTTCGGTCTGGGCCTTGTTCTGCAGCGCCAGCGCAGCTTCTACAGATGCCCGCCTGTCCGGCAGTTGGGTCTCAAGCTCGGTAAAGCGGTTCTCCGCTTCCAGCCGGGCTGCTTCGGCCGCGCCTTCGCCGCGCGCGACAAATCCGTCCCAGCGCCGCAGCTGCCCGCCCAGCGTGACCAGCCATTCGCCCGGCCCAAGCTCTCGCCCGTCGTCTTGCTCGGCAACATGGACCAGTGCCAGCCGTGCGGCCAGTTCCTCGGGGCAATTGCTGACATGGCCGGCCAGACTGCCGGGCACGGGTGAGGACGCCGCCGCGCCGGTCCAGAAGCGACCGTCCTGATCGTCCGGCGCTTTGCCCAGCACCGCCTTGGCATCGCGGCCCAGTGCGGCGGCGAGCGCGCGCTCATAGCCTGGCGCCGCGCGCACGGTGTCGATCGCGGCGGGGAGGCCGTGCGATCGGGCGGCGCTTTTTGCACGGGCTTCGCGGTCCCGTTGGAGAGCGCCATGTTCGCGTTCGATCCCGGCAAGTTCGGCCTTGGCCGATGCCAGATTTTCAGAAGCCTCGTCGCGCGTTACTTGCAGTTGTGCCTTGCGCGCCTGTTGCTCCGCAAGTGATGCGCGGCTTGTCGCGAGTGTGACTTGTGCCAGTTCGCGCCGACTTTGCGCGGCGGCAATCGCGGTTTCGGGATCAGCTTGTTCTGTCAGCTGTGCCAGCATTGCCTTTTGCCGGGTTTCTTCCTGATCGAGCCGTGCAAGCCGGGCTCTGACCGATTCCAGTTCTGCTTCGGCGATGCGCCATTCCGCCTCGACGCCAGCTTGCGATGCTGTTGACTGGGCAAGGTCCAGCTCAGCCTGACGCGCCGCGCGCGCAGCATTGTCCAGAGCGTCGGTGAGGGCGGGACGTTGATCTTCGTCGCGCCCCAGCCGCACTTTGCCCTCGGCCAGCTCTTTTTCGAGCCGGGCAAGTGCCGTGGCGGCATCCTTTGTCATCCTGTCGGCATCGCCGTGGTCCTGCTCCAGCCGCTCTCGCTGCCGGTCAAGGGCGGCCAGCCGCTCCTCTGCGGCGTCCAGCTGGCTGGTCAGGGTGGTCATGCGGTGACCATGCGCGCTTGCATCGTCGCGTCGATCCGCCATTTCGTCACGCGCCTGTGCAAGCTGCCGGGCGGCCTCAGCCTGAGCGCTTTGCGCATGTTTTGCCGCGTCTTGCGCTTCGGTGACGCTCTGCTCGGCGCTTTGTGCTTCTTTTCTTGCGGCGTCGGCGGCCTTGGCGGCATCGCGCCAGCGAGCAAAGAGCAACCGGGCTTCGGCGGTTTGGATTCGTTCGGACAGAGCCGTGTATCGTTCGGCCGCGCGGGCCTGACGCCGCAGGGCCCCAATCTGCTTGTCCAGCCCTGCCATGATGTCTTCAAGGCGGGCAAGGTTGGTCTCGGTCGCGCGCAATTTTTGCTCGGCATCCTTGCGGCGCACATGAAGCCCGGCGATGCCTGCGGCCTCTTCCAGCATGAGCCTGCGCTCGGCGGGCTTGGCGGAAATGACGGAGGCAATCCGGCCCTGACTGACCAGAGCGGGCGAATGCGCTCCCGTTGCCGCGTCGGCAAAGATCAGCGCGACGTCCTTGGCGCGCGAATCAGAGCCATTGATGCGGTATGCGCTGCCCGCGCCGCGCTCGATCCGGCGGACGACTTCCAGTTCCTCACGCTTCTCCGTCTCGGCCAGCAGGATCACTTCGGCAAAAGCGCGCGGAGGACGATTCGCGGTCCCGGCGAAGATGACATCCTCCATGCCCCCGCCGCGCATGGATTTGGGCGAGTTCTCGCCCATGACCCAGCGGATCGCTTCAAGCAGATTGGATTTGCCGCAGCCATTCGGGCCGACGACGCCGGTCAGACCGGGCTCGATGCGCAGTTCGGCAGGCTCGACAAAGCTCTTGAATCCGCTGAGCTTGAGCCGTTTGATCCGCATCGGGACTGCTTACCTGACTGGTGGGAGGGGCATCTTAGCGCGCTCCCGCCGTTTCCAGCGCCGTCTTGACGCCTGTCCAGCCGTTCTCATCGATCTTGCTACCGTTGATCAGGAATGCTGGTGTGCCGGTGATCTCATACTCCTGCGATTGCTCGTTGGTGTTATTGACCAACAGTTCCGCACTGGCAGTATCGGCAAGACATTGGCCGGACTGATCGGTGGAAATGCCGCGTGCGGCAAAGAACTCGGGCAGGTCCGCCAGCGAGGCAATGGCCTTGTAGCGATGTTCCGCAGGCAAGCTGGCCGCCTGCTGGGCCTGTGCTTCACCAGCCTGAGTCCATTTATTGATGATGGTTTGCTGGTCGGCAAACGTTTGTTCCTTCAGCGCGAAGAAACTTTCAGGCGTCCCGCATCGTGTGAGCATAGCCATTGTCAGGTCGAGCGGATTCATTATGAAATTGCGGAATTCGAAGCTGACTCTGCCGCTCTTGACGAAAGTGTCGCGCAGCTCCTCGCCGCTTTCGGCCGCAAATGTGGCGCAGTGCGGGCAAGTGAGTGAGCCATATTCGATCAGCTTGATAGGGGCATCGGGATTGCCCATGCGGTAACCGCCCGCATCGGTCTGGGCGATTATCTCGCTCCAGATCTGGCCCTCTGGCGGTGCGATATCTTCGATCGGAGCGCCGGACAATTCGGCGGTGCTTTCGCCGCTTTCACCGCAGGCCGCAAGGGCAAGCGGGGCCATCAAGGCTGCAAGGGCGAATAGGCGCAATTTGCGACGAGTCATTCAGGCAATCCCTATCTGTTCAGCATAAGGGCTAGCTCAAGTGCCGGAAGGCTGGAAGGCGCGAGAGCGGGGGCTGTGTATATCTCCACAAGTTAACGACAGTTTGGTGCGGCTTTCTTACCGATATTTGCGCGCTACAGCCGCGCCTTGATCTGGATATTGAGCGAAGCCCAGTCATGAACCGCAGCAAGAAGCACGCCGTCGAGGGAAAAACTGGGCGTGCCTTTCACGCCGAGCGGATCGGCGGCTGAGGTCTGTGCGATCAGCTTCATCGCCATGTCCCTGTCGGAAAGGCAGCGGTCGACTGCGCTTCGCTGGTAGCCGCGGTGCGCCATCATTGCATAGAAATCCAAATCGGTGGCAACCGCGCGCAAGCGGGCCGGCACTTCGCCCGCAGACCAGCGCTTGCGCTGCGCAGCGGACATGGTTCCCATTTTCGTCAGCCAGTTTTCCTGGGTCTGGAGAAAGATGTGGTGCCGCATGAAAAATCCGGCGGGATCGCCGCAATTGGTCAGCATGGCGACAGCCAGGTCAACCGGATCGCGGATAACGTGGTGGATCCTGACGGAAAGCTTGCCCGGCATGATATAGGCCAGCCGCATCGGCGCGTCGGCCTGTTTCTGGAACGTTGCGCAATGCGGGCAAGTGTAACTGACGAATTCGGTCAGCTTAATGTCGGCATCGGGGTTGCCCAGCAGATGGGTGCCATCGTCCTGGACAGTGACTGTTGCTGTCCAGTTCTGTTTGGGCGCTGCGATGGCTGTTCCTGCGGGCACTAATGCAGCGGCACCGGCAAGCATCGCAATCAATCTCAAAAAACGCATCAATCCTCGTTTCCTTCGCCTTCTTTGTCGCCAAGGCTGCGCGCCAGCGATTCAAGCACACTGCGCAATTCCGGATCGCCGATATCGCGCAGCGAATCGCCCAGTTCCATCGGGATCGGCTTGAGCGACGGCGGCGCCGGTTTGGGTTCTAAGCCACGCGGCGGCTTAACCTCACCTTGCCGGATCTTGACGCGCGATACCGCCTTGTAACCAAAGAAGCGGTTCACCCGCTCCATGATTTCCGGGATCACTTGCTGAATAAATGGCGCATGGGCGGACATCACGACAAGCTGGAGAATGCCCTCGCTTTTCTCGCCGGGTGGAAAGCGGATCGATTCGGGCGCGCAGATCCTCGCATGGTTTGGGCCAACAATCTCAGGCCAGCGCGTGACGACTGAAGACTGGACGAAACCGAAGCGGCGAAAGGCGGCGCGGCCAACATCGGGCATCAGCTCGGAAATGGAGCGCGCCTGTCCTCCGCGCGGCCGTTCGTAACGACGCCCTTTGGATTTGCCCGGTTTGCTGCGCTTGTCACGTTCCATTGGAGGCTCTGCAATGCCATAGCGGCGCAATGAATGCCAGTTCGCCGGACATCGCGGGACAGCTGCTTGATTGGTATGACCGACATGCGCGCAGCTTTCCGTGGCGCGCTTTGCCCGGTGAGGCTGCGCCAACTGGCGATCCGGGCTGGCCTTATCGTGTCTGGCTGTCCGAAGTGATGCTGCAACAAACCACGACTGCGGCGGTCATACCCTATTTCGAGCACTTTACTGCCAGGTGGCCGAGCGTGGAGGCGCTTGCCGCGGCGGATGAGGGCGATGTCATGGCCGCCTGGGCGGGGCTTGGCTATTATGCGCGGGCGCGCAACCTGCTTGCCTGCGCCCGCGAAGTGGCGGCGCGCGGCGGACGTTTTCCGGACACAGAAGAGGAATTGCGCAAGCTTCCTGGCCTTGGCGCCTATACTGCCGCTGCCGTTGAGCGCC
>JAHRVR010000007.1 GCA_019090585.1 Sphingomonadaceae bacterium | reverse complement strand
GTGAAGAGAGCGGTTGCGCGCTTTACGGCTTCAGCCTGGCCCACCGCCCAGATGCGCACGCTGTCCACCCGCCCTTTTCGCTCACGGTAGTCCGCGTCGAAATCGTGATGCTGCTGGAGCGCTGAAAAGAGATCCAGTTCAAAAGACAGGCGTGGATGGCCTGCCGCCATCATCGAATGGGTAACAAACTGGCCGGCCTTGGCGCTGCCATAATGGCAATCAAGGCAGACGGCGGCGCGCACATCGGCGCGTTCGAGCGGGACCAGCCCGCCCGCGATATTCTTCGCATGGGTGGCGGGCACGGCATAGTGGCTGGACAGCCAGCCCGACGACGGCCCGTGGCACGATTCGCAGCCAACCCCGTCTGACAGGAGGAAACGGTCTCCGCGCTGGCCGACAGGTGCGAAAGTTGCGTGGCAGCCAAGGCAGGCAGGCGCATTGGCCGCTTTGCCCAGACCAAGGTCTGCGGCGATGCGCGCACCTCGCGGGCTGGTAAGCGCGGTATAGGCGCGGGCATGGGCGCCGGACTTGCTCGATGGCTCTTGCCAGCTTCGCAGTTCATCCTGACGGACAATCTTGCCATCGCCCTCGCTGCGCCCGTGGCAGGTTGATCCGGCGCAGCTTGCCACACCTTCGAAACGCCCCGACGCCGCCGCCCCTGATGAAGCCAGACCTGCAAGGGCCATGAGCATTGCAAATGACAGCGCAAGTCTTGCCATGAACTGCCTGATGGGCATCGATCGAAATTGCGCCATTGCCTGCCGTCCTCCTGGACGCATGGATGCTGTGATACATCACAAGATCTGTGTTTGGGCCAAGATATACCTTTGGGCCAAAGTCTTCCTTCAACGAGGTATTTTGTAACCCTGTTTGCCTTGCATCAACAAGGGCAAGCGCGCTGGAAAGTTCCTTTTCGACGGTTTTCGCCGGGTCCGTTACTTCTCGGTTGCTTCATAGACGCCGTCCCAGCCATCAGCCGGAGAGACTTTGGCAAGTTCGTCAATGCGCCGGGCATAGAGCGCATAAGTCTTGGACAGGCCGTAGCGCGCTGCTTCCTGCGCGTTTGTTTCGATTTTCCGCGCCGCTTCGCTCCAGTTGCGGGCGCGATAGGCGGTCAGCATCGTGCGGTGTGCTTTGGCAAATGTGCGGAAGGCCGGGGTGCCGGCAAGGCCTTCATCTCCGACAAGTGCGGATACTTCCTCTGCCCCTTCTCTTCCGACAACCCGGACAAGATCGAGCGGCAGGATGGCAAAATCGGGGATTTGCTCTGCAAGTGTGCTGCCGATGGCGATCTGCACACCGTAATATTTGGTCAGGCCTTCAATGCGCGAGGCAAGGTTCACGGTATCGCCAATCAGCGAATAAGACAGGCGCTGGGCCGATCCCATATTGCCGACGCAGCACGGCCCGGCATTGAGGCCGATGCCGATTGCAACATCGCCCGGCCAGTTCTGACTATCGCGCGATGGCATTTCGGCGTTGAGCAGCTCCAGCCGCTCGGCCATTGCCAGGGCCGAGCGCGCGGCGTTGCGGTACTGATCCGGATCGTCCAGCGGCGCGTTCCAAAAGGCCAGAATTGCATCGCCGATAAACTTATCGATGGTTGCCCGGCGCTCAATCAGGATGTCACACATCGGTGTAAGGAAGCTGATCAGGAAGCGGATGATTTCCTGCGGGCCCAACTTTTCCGAGATGCGGGAGAAGCTGCGAATATCGCAGAACAGCACGGTCATTTGCCGTTCCTCTCCGCCCAGCTCAAGCTGCCCCGGATCGGCGGCGATGCGCTTTACCAGTTCGGGTGAGAGATAGCGGTCGAACGCGCTGTGGATATAGCTGCGCCGCTGTTCCTCGCGGTAATATGTGATGACCGTAAGGGTTATATAGACAGCCAGAATTGCCAGCGCCGGATAAGTCGGATCGAGCAGAAAATGCTGACGAGTAAAGGCAAGCCAGCTCCCCGAAACGCAGAGCCCGGCCAGCATCAGCCCAAGGGCCGCACCTCTGGCAGCGCCAAGCCGGGGGAGCAGCAGCAAAAGCAGCAGGCCAAGCGCAAGGACCAGCGATCTTTCAAGTCCCACTGCCCAGTCTGGCCGGGTAAGATATTTGCCCAGTATCATTTGCTCGGCAGCCTGGGCATGGACCATGACGCCCAGCTCGCGCTCTTGAACGGGCGTGGAAACAAGGTCACGCAGGCCGATGGCTCCGGCGCCGATAAAAACGATTTGCCCGGCAAAGGCCGCCTCGGCCGCTTGCGGTGTCAGCGCGCCGTCCAGCAATTTCCAGGCCGGGACAATGCGCTCCCGGTTGCTGCGCGAATAGTACATGTATAGCTCGCCCGCTGCGGTAGTCGGGACTTCGAAATCTCCGACTTTGAGCGATATGACCTCGCTTTCGCGCCGCCCTGCGCCAAGACTTCCGCTGCCATCGCTGGTCTTGAGCAGAATCGCACCTGCCCCTTGCGCGATGCGCATTGCCTCCAGCGAAAGCGAAGGCACGAGCTGATCGCCCTGGCGCGCGATTAACGGGGTTTTGCGGATGATGCCGTCGCTGTCTCCCAACAGGGTCAGCGATCCGTTTCCCTCGGCTGTTTTGGCCAGCATCGGCAGTGGAAGCACCGCGTTGGTATAAGTCGGTACCGATGCGCCCGGGGCACTACCGGAAATGGCAAAGCCGGCTTTGGGCCGCGCTTGTATCCGTGTGGCATCGGAAGTCAGGAAGAAGCCCGCAACCACCGGCCATTCGGAAAATGCCCGCGCAAGCGCCACATCATTATCGGGCAGGCGGGCAAGGCTTTCCACCAGGGCCGGGTCGCCATTCGCGTTTTCCAGTTGCCGTGCGATCTGGGGCGGGGACGTGCGGTCAGGCTCTGAAAAGACGATGTCGAGAGCTATAACCGCCGCACCGGCATTGCCCAATTCGTCAATCAGCCGGGCAATCTGTGTCCGGGGCCACGGCCACTGGCCGTATCGGCGGATCGATTCCTCATCAATATCGACCACGCGCACGGGTGCGGGTTCGTAAGTGCGCGGGGCGGCCCGCAGATAGCCGTCAAAGATGAGTTGGCCGGCTCTTGTCAGCGGGGTAAAGCCTGCAAGTTGCAGCACGAAGACGGCGGCAAGCGCCAACAGCCCCGGCATGGCAGTGCGGATCCAGTCTGGAATGGCGCCGATCGTGCTTGAGGTTCTGCCAGGCATGGCGCGTTCGCTTTCTATCCCAGCATTCGCTTGGCCATGGCGCGCACTTCCTCGCCCATATCCTCGCGCTCAAGCGCCAGCGCCAGCGTGGCTTCGATAAAGCCAAGCTTGGAGCCGCAATCGAAACGGCGGCCCGCGAATGTGACGGCATGGAAAGGCTGGCTGCCGATCATGCGGGCCATCGCATCTGTCAGTTGAATTTCACCGCCCGCGCCCTGTTCCTGCGTTTCCAGTGCGTGCATGACATCGGGCTGGAGAATGTAGCGGCCGGAAATAATGAGGTTGGACGGTGCGTCCTCAATCTTCGGCTTTTCGACAAGGCCCTTCACTTCGGTCAGTGCACCGGAGCGTTCTCCCGGGGCGATCACACCATAGCTGGATACGTCTTCGTGCGGGACTTCGAGCACCGAGATCAGGTTGCCGCCGACGTGGTTATAGGCATCGACCATCTGCTTCATGCAGCCGCCGGTTCCGTCGCCTTGGCCGATCATCAGCTCATCGGGCAGGAAGATAGCAAAGGGCTCGTCGCCAACAATGGCGCGCGCGCACCAGATCGCGTGGCCAAGGCCCAATGGCACTTGCTGCCTCACCGTGACAAGATTGCCCGGCTTGATACGCGTGGGCTCCAGCGCATCGAGCGACTTGCCGCGTTCGGTCATTGTCGCTTCGAGTTCATAGGCGGTGTCGAAATGCTCGACGATGGATGTCTTGCCCCGGCCGGTCACGAAGATCAGCTCCTCGATGCCTGCTTCGCGCGCTTCGTCTACCGCATACTGGATCAGCGGCCTGTCGACGATTGGCAGCAGTTCCTTGGGGATTGCCTTGGTGGCGGGAAGGAAGCGAGTGCCGAGACCGGCGACGGGGAATACCGCCTTGCGAACTGGCTTCTTGGGGTCTTGATTGATCATGCGGCAAGTATTGGCCGCTTTTGTGGTGCGGTGCAAATAATGGTGCTTCGCTGATGCTTTAGGGCCAGTCCACAATGGCGCGCTGATGCGCATTTCCTTGCGGGCAGGGCAAATCGCGCTAAACGGCGCTGATGGACAAGATCATTATTCATGGCGGCAAGCAGCTGTCTGGAAGCATCCAGATTTCGGGCGCCAAGAACGCCGCGCTGACGTTGCTGCCTTGCGCCCTGCTGACAGATGAGCCGCTTACGCTGCGCAACCTGCCCCGCCTTGCCGATATTGACAGCTTTCAGCACCTGATGAACCAGTTCGGTGTTTCGACCGCCATTGCCGGGTCCCGTCCGGAAGATTTCGGCCGGGTCATGACGCTGGAAGCAACCCGGATCACCAGCAATGTTGCGCCCTATGATCTGGTGCGCAAGATGCGCGCTTCGATCCTTGTGCTGGGCCCTATGCTGGCGCGCATGGGCGAGGCGAAAGTGTCGCTGCCCGGCGGCTGTGCGATTGGCAACCGACCCATCGACTTGCACCTCAAGGTGCTCGAAGCCCTTGGCGCGACGATCGAGTTGGCATCGGGCTATGTGCGTGCGATCGCTCCCGATGGCGGATTGCCCGGCGGGCGATACAGCTTTCCGGTCGTCTCTGTTGGCGCAACCGAGAATGCGCTGATGGCGGCTGTTCTCGCGAGCGGGAAGAGCACCTTGCACAACGCTGCCCGCGAACCCGAAATTGTCGATCTGTGCAACTTGCTCGTGGCAATGGGCGCCCAGATCGAAGGGATTGGGGCGTCAGATATTGTGATCCACGGCGTTCCGCGGCTGCACGGCGCGACGTACCGGGTGATGTCGGATCGGATCGAAGCGGGCAGCTATGCCTGTGCAGCGGCGATCACCGGCGGCGATGTGTTGTTGAAGAATGCCTGCATTGAGGAGATGGAAGCAACGGTCCAGGCGTTTCGCGATGCGGGGCTGATTGTCGAGCCGCGCGGCGCGGATCTTTATGTCGCTGCAGATGGGCCGCTGCGCCCGGTGCAAGTCACAACCGCGCCTTTCCCGGGCTTTGCCACCGATATGCAGGCTCAGCTTATGGCGATGTTGTGCCGGGCGGACGGCGCCAGTGTTCTGACCGAAACGATTTTTGAAAACCGTTATATGCATGTGCCTGAACTCAACCGCATGGGCGCCAATATCGAGACCTCCGGCAAGACCGCGATTGTCCACGGCGTGCCCCGGCTCTCAGGCGCTGAGGTTATGGCGACCGACTTGCGCGCGTCGATGAGCCTTGTGATCGCAGGCCTTGCTGCTGAAGGGGAAACCCAGGTGCACAGGCTCTATCATCTTGATCGGGGCTATGAGCGACTGGAAGAAAAACTCTTGGGCGCGGGCGCGCAGATTGAGCGCGTCGGTGACGATTAAGCCAGTGATACAAGCATGATCAAGGTCTTACTGCCAGCCAGACCCTGATCGCGCTGGCCAGTCCTGGCGGTACATCCGCGTCGATCCGTTCGGCATCGATCCGCGCGACCAGAGCATTGATGGGCACGCCTTCTTTCGCGGCCGCAACTTTCAGCTTTTCCCAGAAGATCGGCTCAAGGCTGATCGACGTCTTGTGGCCGGCGATTTCGACCGAACGCTTTACAGGTGGGTGATAATGACTTTTCACATCCGTCAGTACATGTGCTGACCGCCATTGATCGACAATGTCGATCCGGTCACGAAAATGGCATTTTCCGAGCAGAAAAACGCAACGCCGCGCGCGATTTCATCGGCATGACCAAGGCGGCCAACCGGGATTCCATGAATGATCTTGTCAAGGACCGGTTTGGGGACCGCGGCCACCATGTCTGTATCGACATAGCCCGGCGCGATGGCGTTGACGGTCACGCCAAATTTCGCGCCTTCCTGCGCCAGCGCCTTGGTGAATCCATGGATGCCGGATTTTGCCGCGGCATAATTGACTTGCCCGTACTGGCCTGCCTGACCGTTGACCGAACCGATATTGACGATGCGGCCCCATCCGCGCTCGCGCATGCCGGGGAAGGTTGCCTTTGCCATGTTGAAACAGCCGCCAAGATTGACGCGGATAACCTCGTTCCAGTCCTCGAAACTCATCTTGTGAAGCGTGCCGTCGCGAGTAATGCCGGCATTGTTGACCAGAACGTCGATCAAGCCGACTTCCGCAGCAACCCTGGCGCAACCCTCAATGGTCGCCTCATGGTCACCAACATTCCACTTATAGGCCGGGATTCCGGTTTCTTCGGTGAATGCAGCTGCGGCAGTGTCATCGCGCGCATAATTGGCAATGACGGTCATGCCCTTGCCTTTCAGAGCCAGACAAATCCCTTTGCCAATACCTCTGGTCCCACCGGTAACGATTGCAACGCGCGTCATGCAAAGACGTCCTTTCGGTTGTCGTCCTTCCGTGCCGGGCTGTTAGGGAATGCCGGTCGCTCCGGCAAGCGCTGCCAGCGAGATTCCAGATAATTTTGTTGCAATGTAACTTGCCAAGAATGCAATTAGATCAGCGGTAGCGAGACGTGATCAGAAGCGGAACTGTGTCCCGACATATACGGCCTGGTTGTCCTGCTTGCCGTCGGTGACCGGCAGCAGGCGCTCTCGCTCCTGCGAATAGCGCACACCGGCGGTGACATCGAGGTTCTTGGTGACACGGTAGCTTCCCCCGACATCGACAAGATCGTCTCCATCGCCGGCGAAAGTCCGCGGGGAGCGCCCGGCGGATTGGGTTTCATCCATCACGATGCGCGGGCTGAAACGCGAATCGCCGCCCGCTTTTTTCCCGGCGATGCTGAACGAGGCAAGATCAGGAATCTGTGCTGCGGAACTCTTGTCCTTGCTGACAATGTCTTGCTTAAAATTGCTGTATCCGCGCGACACGCCCAGGTTGAAGGCGGTGGGCGCGATGCGCACTTCCGCCCCGTCACGTGAATTTCCGAGATGCCCGCCCGATCCGCGAGCGGTGATCGCGCGGGCGGTTTCGGGATCGACTCGCACAGCTACGGTCACGGAGCGATCCGGGCGGTTCGGTGTCCCCGCTGGCGTGAAAGGATAGCGCTGGCCCTTGGCGAGTGAGCGAACTGCAAAGGGACGTGCAAGAGCCGCAGAAGTATCCACGCCTGTGAGCGTGCCTGCGTTTTCCTGTTCCGGCGCTGCACTGAACGCCGACTCGAATTTGACGGTGAAGGCGAGCACGGCGCTTGGCAGGGCGAGCAGCGAAACGGCGGCCGTAATCAGAGCTCCGGCTGCGAAGCCGTTTCTGGAACTGCTGGCCTTGGCCTCCTCGCTCACCTGCTCAACTCCTTGCGGGATAGATTGCACACAATAACCGCGCGCCATATTCCATCTTCCACGTGGAATATTAACACAAGCTGATTGCGCGGGCCAAGCGTTATGTTCTTGCGCTGCCCGTGATGAGAGGGCCACTTGCCGCCTCGTGTGCGACGGCTATAGAGGCTGAGAGCGGCGCGCCCATTCAAGGCGTTTTGTCAGGCAATGAACAGGAACTGGAAACGACAATGATCGGCAGCACCAAAACAGGCCATTCTTTCACTCGTTCGGCGATGCGCGCGGGGCTTTGCCTGGCCGCAGTTCTGGCTGTGACAGGTTGCGGCAAAAAGGAGCGGGTTGCTCCGGATGTGGCCGCGTCCAGGATCACGACGATCGGCGTGAACTCCTATCTGTGGCGCGCCAGCCTTGATGCCTTGTCCTTCATGCCGCTGCTGCAGACGGATAGCTCTGGCGGCGTGATCGTGACCGATTGGTACACGAACCCGAAGAATGGCGGTGAGCGTGTCAAAGTGACAGTGATCATTCTTGATCAGGATTTGCGGGCCGACGCGCTTCGCGTGGCCGCCAGCCGAGAGGTTTCCAGCGGGGGCGGCTGGGTCAGCGCACCGGTTCAGGCCGCGACTGTCCAGAAACTGGAGGATATCATCCTGACGCGCGCCCGCGATCTGCGCCGTGATTCGATCGGCGGCTGATCTCGTTGGCGAGGAGACCTTTGGGTCATGAATGAGCGGTTCGATCCGTCCCGGGCGGACAGCCATTGGCAGCGCATCTGGGACGAGCGGCAATGTTTCCGTGCCGACGATGCGTCCGACAAGCCGCGCAGTTTCGTGCTTGAGATGTTTCCCTATCCTTCAGGGCGCATCCACATCGGCCATGTTCGCAATTACACGATGGGCGATGTGCTGGCCCGCTACAAGCGGATGCGCGGGCACGAGGTGTTGCACCCGATGGGATGGGACGCCTTTGGCATGCCGGCGGAAAACGCCGCGATGGAAAAGAGCGTTCATCCCGGCGGCTGGACGCGTGAGAACATCGCCAACATGAAGGCGCAGCTGAAGCGTCTGGGCTTCGCGCTGGACTGGAGCCGGGAACTCGCCACGTGCGAACCGGATTACTACGGGCCGGAACAGTCGCTGTTTCTCGATCTCTATGAGGCCGATCTGGTCTATCGCAAGGAAAGCGCGGTCAACTGGGACCCTGTTGACCAGACGGTGCTGGCCAACGAGCAGGTGATCGACGGGCGCGGCTGGCGTTCGGGCGCGCTGGTTGAAAAGCGCAAGCTGTCCCAGTGGTTCCTCAAGATCACCGATTTTGCCGATGAATTGCTCGAAGGACTGGATCATCTGAAAGGCTGGCCGGAAAAGGTCCGCACGATGCAGGAGAACTGGATCGGCAAGAGCCAGGGGCTTGAGTTCGCCTTCACGCTTTCGGACGGTTCTTCTTTGCCGGTCTATTCCACGAGGCCCGATACGATCTTCGGTGCCAGCTTTGTGGCCGTTGCCGCCGATCACCCGGTGGCGCAGGGCATTGCCGCGACATCGCCCGAAGCGCTGGCCTTCATTGAACAGTGCCGGGCAGGCGGCACCACTGCTGCGGAACTGGAGACTGCCGAAAAGCTTGGTTTTGACACCGGGCTGACCGCAACCCATCCATTCAGCGGCGCGCTGCTGCCGGTCTACATCGCCAATTTCGTGCTGATGGATTACGGCACCGGCGCGATCATGGCGGTGCCGGGGCACGACCAGCGCGATTTTGAGTTTGCGACCAAATACGGGCTGCCGATCATGCGCGTAGTCGCAGCCAGCGCCGAAGAGGCGAACAAGCCCTTTGCTGGTGAGGCCGAGACCGGTGAAGGTGTGCTCGTCAATTCGGACTTCCTGGATGGACTGGGCGTTGCCGAGGCCAAGGCAGCGGTCAACGCGCGTGCGCAGCAGGAAGGCTGGGGCAGTGCCAAGACGCAGTACCGCCTGCGCGACTGGGGCGTTTCGCGGCAGCGGTACTGGGGCACGCCGATCCCCTTCATCCATTGTGAGGCCTGCGGAGTCGTCCCGGTTCCCAAAGATCAGCTTCCGGTCGTGCTGCCCGAGGATGTCGATTTCGCAACGCCGGGCAATCCATTGCTGCACCATCCGACATGGCGGCATGTCGATTGCCCCAAATGCGGCAAAGCGGCGGAGCGTGAGACCGATACGCTCGATACTTTCGTTAATTCGTCCTGGTATTTCCTGCGCTTCGCCAGCCAGCCGGATGATCGCCCGTTCGACCCTGCGCAGATCGCAAAGTGGCTGCCGGTGGAGCAGTATATTGGCGGTATCGAGCATGCGATCCTGCACTTGCTCTATGCTCGCTTCTGGACACGCGCACTGGCCCGAATCGGCAAGGTTGATGTGAAGGAGCCTTTCGCGAGCCTGTTCACGCAAGGCATGGTCACGCATGAGACCTATGAGCGGACCAATCCCGAAAATGGCCAGCCGGTCTATTATAGCCCGGCGGAAGTGGAGCGGACAGGTGACGGCGCGACGCTGACGGAGGATGGGCAGACAGTCACGGTCGGCCGCGTCATCAAGATGTCGAAATCGAAGAAGAATGTCGTCGATCCCGATGAGATCGTCGCGACTTATGGCGCCGATGCGATTCGCTGGTTCATGCTGTCTGACAGCCCGCCTGAACGCGACCTGCCGTGGTCGGAATCCGGGATTGAGGGTTGCGGGCGTTTTGTTCAGCGGCTGTGGCGCATTTTTGGCCAGTACGATGCCTCGGCCTCTGGCGAAGACAAGCCGCTTGACCGCAAGCGCGATCAGACCGTGGCGGCCGTTGCCGAAGACATCGAGGCTCTGTCTTTCAACAAGGCGGTCGCGCGGATTTATGAGCTGGCCTCGGCTATCGAGAAAGCGCAGCCATCGGCCAGCCGCTCGGCGGCCATCAAGGCGATTTTGTTGCTTGTCGCGCCGATGATGCCGCATATTGCTGAAGAGGCCTGGCAGGCGATGGGCGACAATGAAGATGGGGGTCTTGTTTCCGAAGCCCCGTGGCCTGAAGTGGACGAGGCTCTGCTGGTTGAGGACGAAGTGACCATCGCCGTTCAGGTAAAAGGCAAACTGCGCGATACGATTACCGTCGCCAAAGGCCTGCCCGCAGATGAGCTTGAAGCGCTTGCGCTCGCCAGCGAGAAGGTCCAGCGTTCGATCGATGGAGCCCCCATTCGCAAGGTAATCGTTGTGCCGGACCGGTTGGTAAATATCGTCGCATGAAGCACTCCTTCACTTTTCCCGGTGCTCGGTGGGCCACTTTGTGCCTGGCATTGTCGCTGTCCGCTTGCGGCCTCAAGCCCATGTATGCCGGTGGAAGCGATGGAGCGATTGCGCGCGGGCTTTCCGCAATCGAGGTTTCCTCCATTGAAGGGCGCGCAGGCTGGCTGGTGCGCAATGCGCTGGTCGATAGTCTGCACCATGGCCGCGGCCATGGTGATCCGCCCCGTTATCGCCTCGATGTGAGGCTTGATGACCAGCTAAAAGGCTTCGCGCTGCTTTCGGATGATACAATCGGGCGGGAGCGGCGAACTCTGCGTGCGCGGTATCAGCTGGTTGATCTTGAAAGTGGTGAAATCATCCTCGATGCGTCGGCCGGATCGGATGCCGGAATCGACGTCGTCTCCTCCGATTATGCGACAATTGCGGCCGAACAGACGGCGCTCGACAACCTTGCAACCGATGTCGCCAATCGGATTATGACGAATGTCGCGCTGCAATTGCGACATGGCGGCGATGGCGCGCAGGGCCGGTGAAGGCCACACAAAGCAATTTTGCAAAAGTGGCCGCTCAGGCAGCCGGTGAAGCGCGCATTTTCTTTTTCTGCGGCCCGGATGAAGCGGGCGCATGGCAGGCCGCCGAGAGAATCCTGAGCCTCTTGTCCGATCCGGGCGAAGCGATCGAGCTGGCCGGAGGGGATCTGAAGAAAGATCCGGTTCGGCTTGCCGATGAGGCCCATTCCACTTCGCTTTTCGGAGATGCACGGCACATTCTTGTTCGCGCGCAAGGTGATGAAGCGCATGATGCGGTCCAGAACCTGATCGCTTCGGATGTAGAGCCCAGTCCCGTCCTGATCGTGGCGACTGGTGCGACCGACAAGTCGCGCACGGCCAAGCTGCTTGCAAACAGGCCTGATGCGCTGGTTGCGATGTTCTATCCGCCCGACCTGCAATCAATCGCCGCGTCCGTACGCAAAATGGCAGACGAATCCGGCTTGCGCATCGACACCGGAGTGGCAGAGCGGATTGCGCGCGGGGCGAATATGGATATCCGTCTGGCACGGTCGGAAGTTGAAAAGCTCGCTCTCTATCTTGATGCGGGTCCTGAAGGTCCGCGTAATGCCGGGCACGAGGAGCTCGACGCTATCGGTGCGCAATCGGAGGATGACGGGTTCGCGCAGCTTGTCGATGCCGCATTGTCCGGGGATGTAAAGCGCCTGCCACACGAATTGCGGCGTTTTCGGGAGCACGGAACCAACGCCGTGGCGATCTTGCTCGCTTTCGAACGGCGGGCTGCCCAGCTTGCGGCCATGGCATCCAGGTTGGGGGGCGGCGGCAATATATCCGCCCTTCTCGATTCAGAGAGGGCCTCGCGCCGGGTCTTCTGGAAGGATGTGCCGATGCTGAAAATTCAGCTTGGCAAGTGGCGCGGCAAGAGGCTTGAAAGACTGGTCGAGAAACTTGCCGGACTACACCAGGCCATGTTGGCCAACAGCCAGGACGCAGAGTTGCTTCTGGCGCAGGGCATTGCTGAAATTGCACGCGCTGCTGCACGAAAAGCTTAGTAGGCCTAGATATTTAGGACCCTGCATCCTGCACCTTGCATCCTGTAGGCTCTTTTGGCTCCATTCGCCGCTGTTAATTTGAAATTAGGCATATATTGCAATAGGGGGATTTACGTAGAGTCATGGCTTGACCCGCCGGTTTTGCGGCACGGAGATCAAACTACATGCATGCTCCAATTGCGGTTCGGCAGTCTTCCCCGGCCCGGCAGGTAAATAAAGAACTGACGATTGCGCCTTCGCTCGAACGGCGCCGTCTCCAATGTTACCTTGCTCAGATTATTGCCGATCTTGCAGGGCTTTTGTCTGGCTTCGCGATCCTTGGTTATCTGTATCTTGGGCCGGATCGCATCGCCGATGCTCTGATCACCGGGCAGGTTCTGGCGCCTATTTTCCTTACCGTCGCGCTCTATAACGGCACCTATTCGATCGATTCCCTTAGAAATATTGGCCGGGGAATATCCAAGGCATTGTTGGCCCTTGCCCTATCCGCCTTTGCCATCGTCCTGATCGGCTTCCTTACGAAGTCCGGCGCGCAGTTCTCCCGGTTTGCCTTTACAGCAGGCGTGGGCCTTTCCGGGCTGTTTCTGATCTGGTCACGGCTGCAAATGCGGTCCTTCGTAACGTGGCGCTGCGGCGCGAACGTGATGAACGAACTTGTCCTCAATGATGGCGGCCCTTCCATAAATTTGCCCGGCGCCATCGAGATCTCGGCAAGCGAGTTGCAGCTTGTGCCTGACCTTAACGATCCCGATGCGATGCACCGGGTTGGACTTGCCTTGCGTCATATCGACCGCGTGGTCGTCAGCTGCCCGCTCGAAAAGCGTGCTGCCTGGGCGATGGCGCTCAAAGGCGCCAATGTTACAGGGGAGGTGCTCGATGAGCAGGTCGTCCAGCTTGGCGCACAAGGAGCAAGGGTGATCGGCGATCAGGGCGCGCTGTTGGTGTCGGCCGGCCCCTTGGGGCTGAGAAGCCGGGCCATGAAGCGCATATTCGACATGTTCTGTGCTGCAGGAGCGCTCGTTTTATTGTCGCCTGTTCTGCTCCTGACCGCACTGGCGATCAAGCTGGAGGATGGTGGGCCGGTTCTGTTTGTTCAGAAGCGGGTTGGCAGAGGCAATCGCTTTTTCCAGATGTACAAGTTTCGCAGCATGTCGGTTGGACGGTCCGACAAGGACGCAGCGGTTTTGACCATGCGTGATGATGATCGGCTTACGCGAATTGGCCAATTTATCCGCCGTACGAGTATCGATGAGTTGCCGCAGCTGTTTAATGTGCTGCTGGGAGATATGAGCCTTGTTGGCCCGCGCCCTCATGCTGTGGGCGCTTTGGCTGGCGACAAGCTATATTGGGAAGTCGATCTGCGGTACTGGCATCGCCATAGTCTCAAGCCTGGCCTGAGCGGCCTTGCCCAGATTCGGGGCTTTCGCGGCTCGACCGACCATGAGCGCGATTTGCTCGATCGGTTGCAGTCGGATCTGGAATATCTTGAAGGCTGGACCATCCTTCGTGACATCCAGATCATCTTCCTTACGCTTCGGGTTCTTGTCCACGACAAGGCATTCTGACGCGGTAAAGGCATCTGGCGATCCGCAGACTCCGAACCATGCGGGGCTTGGCCGAACCATGCGGCAGGCAGGGTGCCCGGACTGTGGAGTAACCCATTCAATCATTGATTACGCCTTCCGGTCCGTGCCAATGAAATACAGGGTCGGACATGCGGGTCGGCATGGCTTTCTGGTTCGATTTGTTTGAGTAGGGGAAAAGGCGTGAACAGGCTCAGTAGGCTACAGGCACTGATGGTCCTTGTCGTTGCATTGGGTCTCAGCGCCTGTGGTTCATCCCGGATGTCTGCGGTGCCCAATGGTGAAGTTGCCTACCAGATCATTCCTCCGGCAGATCCCAATGCCCCCCCCACATCATACATCATTGTTCCCAATGATGTGCTTGACTTGCAGGTCTTTCAGGAACCGGATCTGAGCAATGACGAGCTGCAGGTCGATAATGTTGGCAATATCCAGATGCCGCTCATCGGTGAAATTAAGGCAGCCGGTCGCAGTCCGCCTGAGCTGGCCGCAGATATCGCGTCCCGGTTGAGTCAGCGCTACATCGTCAATCCGCAGATTGTCGTTTCGGTTAGCGAGCCGGCCAAGCGGTTTGTTTCGGTCGAAGGCCAGGTGAAAAAGCCGGGCGTCTATGAAATAGATCGGGAATATACGCTGCTCGCGGCCATTGCCCGTGCGGAAAGTCCAACCGGAGTCGCGAATCTTGATGAGATCGTTGTTTTCCGCACAGTCGCAGGCCAGCGAATGGCCGCTCGTTTCGATCTGCGCGACGTTCGCGCCGGATTGACTCCGGACCCGCAAATCCTGGGTGGAGACGTGGTGGTTGTTGGCTTTTCATCTGTGAAGGGGGCCTGGCGCGACTTCCTCAAAGCCGCGCCCGCGTTCAACTCGTTTATCTATCTGCTGGACCGCACCAGGAACTAGCGGTCGCCAGCAAGGCGAACATTGGTTTCCTTCCAGATCAAGGGGATCAGATCGCGCGCGTCAGGACCACCGATAGATTCCAATATTGTCGAAATAGAGCGAGTAGTCCCCGCCATCTTCTGCCGCGCCGGTCCCGCCTGCAAAGCCGTTCATGTTGAAATGCAGCGCGAAATGTGTCGCCCATTCTGGCGCGCGGCTGGAAGGTCCGCCCTGCAGGTGGTTGGCAGGGCGATAGCTGGTCCAGGCATCTGACGGGTCGATGCCAATACTGCCCGCAGTTTCCTGCACGAAGATCAGCACGCCATTGGCGTCAAGGCCATCGACCCGCAGCCAGCGCATGTTCATGAATATTGTTCCGGACCGGTTATCGTTATCGAGGATATCGGCGCTTGAGAAGATCAGATCGCCGGGCTTGCAAGGAACTGCGATTGCAAAGCCTGCCTGCGATCCGGCGCCCCATTTCTTGGCGGCCCGCAGGCAATAGGTCCCGTCAGCAGCCGTCACGCCGCTGCTGATCGAAAGGTCAAGCGCATCACCAAGATGCGGGTCGGTGATGGCCGCTGTGTCTTCTGTCAGGAAGATCATATCGTCTTTGAGATCGTTGTTCTCGAAGCCCGGTTCGCGCAGGCAGCTAACCTTGCGAATACCCGTCATCTGCGAGGTATCGAGATAGGAATTATGGCCCAGCCGAACATTGCCTGACCCTGCGTCAAATTTGCCTCCTGATGCTTCTGGGGCAAGCAGGCCAAAGAAGCGCACGCCATCGAATGTCGCATCGCCATCGCAATGGATGAAAGCCAGAACTGATGGGGTCCATGTCGGATGATTCAACGCTAAAGCTCGGCCGCCCATGAAGGCGAACTGTGCGCCGGAGTCGGTGATTTCGATGGGAATACCGGTGATGGCCGCGGCGTCGATCTCCATGTGGCAGCTGGTCAGCACGATATTTCCAGCGCCGGTCATCAGGAACGACTGGAGGTTATAATCATAGCTGCAGGCAGTGCTGTGGTAATTGCACACGCCTTCGATCTTCACCGCCAGTTTGGAATTGTATAGCGAGCATCCGATGTCCGAAAGGCGCTCGCCAGCATTGCTCAATCCGCTGGGGAAATGGAAGCAGATGTCACAGCTGTGGAACTGGCAATTCTCCCAGGTGAAGTTGTACCCGTTGTCGCCGATTTTGCGGGCTGTCTCGAAATCCTTGAAAGTGCTTCCGACACAGCGCCCACCCGCCGGGGCTTTGTCAGCCGAGCTGCCTGTAACCAGCATACCAATACTGCCAGCCACGGTCTGGCCCGGCCCAATCCAGATGCCGCCATGCAGCGTGGCGCTTTTGTCATAGGGACTTGTGCCCCAGCCTTCAGTCACCAGCGCTGTGCCAGCATTATAGTAGCAATCAACGATGCTAAAGCCAAAGCGCCAGTCAGGCCCGCCGATATTGAACGTTACCGTTGAATCCAAGCGTATGACTTTGGCATCACCGGGTCCGACAATGGCCTGCACACCGCTGATTGATTGTGCGGCCGCAAGAATCCCGTCGTGTGCTACAGAACCGTCGAAAGGCAGCCCCCAGGCCGCGAGGTGGACCGATCCGGACGCATCGGGATCGACATAGAGTTTGACCCCGCCGGCCGTTGTCAGATGGTGATCTGAGGCGTCCGATGCGGCTTCGGTATAGGCAAATGGGCCAGCGTACCACTTTGCGCCTTCGCCGCGGGCAGCGGCATCCGAGGAGGCCAGTTCAGCTGCGCTTGGTCTGCCGATCAGAGCCTGTCCCTTGCCGGCATCGGTGGAAAGAAGTTCGGTATCGAGTTTGCGCACCATCCCGCGCGCGGCGAAATCAATAGTGCTCATTGTGCGATCCTGTATGTGAGAGTTCCCGATGAAATGGTGATGTTGAGATAGAGCTCGATATTGCTCTCCTGCTCTTCCCAGATCATTTCACAGGCATTGGCAGTGAAATTGGCCCATGGCGTGCCTGCCGCGGTCAATATATGCCGCGTGGCGCCTGCGTCGCTGGAGCGTTCTACCTGCACCTCGCCTTCCCACTGGCCAGAGAGTGTAATCACGATGGGACGGTGCAGGGCTGGCTGGAACGGGCCGACCAGCACAGAAGCACTTGTCGTTCCCTCAAGCGGCGCGGTTGGCACGGGATGTATCTGTTGCACATCGATGGGAGTGCCCGATGGTAGCGCTACGGGCAGCGGTTTTACTGTATCGACAATAGTGAGCTCGCCATCTTCATCGGCAAAGCCGATTGCGAAGGCGGGGGCATAGCCTGCTGGCAGGTTTATAGGTTTCGTCGGGGGCATGTGGGGCTCCAATTCAGCTTATGAAATCCCGCAAGCAAATATGCACACTTTCCCAAGTAGGAAAATACTATATCAATAAATAACCGAATTGGTTATATAGCGAGGGGCTGAATGGACGGCTCTTTTTATCTAAGCCGCGCTGCCGGAGCCTATAAATTATTTGTTTTTAGAACGAGTTAGAGCCTGGCGGGGTTAGCCAGCAATCAGGAAACCGCGATCGCCGCCGTGGTTCATTTCTTTTCCGGCACCGAGAAAGTGCCTGAAACCCGCCCGCCCTCGACGGCGGAAACGCCGCTCTTGAGGTCAATCACGAATCGCTTGCCGTTGAGTGTATCTCCCCCGCGCCGAAGTGAAGCATTGCCAACCATCGTGATGATTCGTCGATTAAAGTCGTAGATCGCGACATCGCCGCGCGCGACCTGGTTGCCGCGCCTTACCAGTACGCCGCCGGTCGCCGTAATCCGCTGGATCTTGAGCGAACCAGTGTCGTTGAATTCGACGATTGTGCGCTTTGCCAGCAGTCTTAGATCACCCTGGCTGACATCGACATTCCCGGAAAGGACAACGCGGCTTTGCCGGTCCTGCAGTTCAATCCTATCCGCAGCGTAACTAACCGGCGCATCGGAATCATGACCGGAAATGGCCTGCGCTGTCAGCTGCTGCCAGGCCATGAGGCTGCACAGCAAGCCGGTGAAGGTCAGGATTGTGTTGCGAACCAGCCGGGACGGGCGAAGACGGGACATCATTTGGGGATCCTCAACTTTCCGGGCGTCATGAGCAGCCGGGCATTCCCCTCTAGTGTCACGGTGCGGGCGTCGAGATCGGCGATGATGCTGTCCGCCGCGAATGTCCCGGTCGAGACCGATCCGGATACCCCGCCCGACCCGACTGCCTTGTGTTCATTGAGGTCTATGGCAACATTCTGGGTGACCATTCGATAGCCATCCGCCGCTTCGAAGTTGACCGGGCCATCCACGGTGATTTGTTCCGATCGGTAATTATAGTTGCCCTGAGGCGCCCAGATCCGCGCTGGGCCTTCGGTCATCTCAAGATGGGCTTCGAGTTTGTGCAGAATGACTGTGGGATTGGCTGATGTTGCCTGTATGGCGCTGCCTGCCTTGACGACAAAGGGCCGGCCGCGCCCGTCCTGGCCGCGATACATGGCCTTGTCGACGGCAATGCGTTCGCTGGTGATGGCCACCTTGTTGCGGTCGAGGAGGAAACCCACTTCTCCGCGCGGGCTAAGCGGTGAAAGGATCATGACGGCTGCCACCAGTCCGATCGCCGCAGGCAGTGCCTTGGACAGGATCGTAATCAGCCGGTCATGGAATCCGCCGGGCGCGGCGAACGCGCGGCGCCGATCGCGAATCAGGTCGGCTTGGGCGGTCATTCCGGTCTCATGCCGACAAATGGCTGAATATGTCGTGATCGGGCCAGCCGGCAATGTCCAGCCGCGCTCTGGCCGGTAGAAAGTCAAAGCAGGCCTGCGCCAGTTCGGTCCGGTTCTCACGGGCCAGGCGCACGGCCAGTATCTCCTGCAGGCCATGCAGGTACCGCACATCTGATGCTGCATATTCAAGCTGCGCATTGCTTAGCTCGGGCGCGCCCCAGTCGCTCGATTGCTGTTGCTTGGAAATTTCCTTGCCGAGCAGTTCGCGCACAATATCTTTCAGCCCGTGCCGGTCGGTATAAGTCCGCACAAGTTTGCTCGCGATCTTGGTGCAGAACACTGGCTCTGCCATTATGCCAAGGTAATACTCAACAGCCGCAAGATCGAAGCGCGCGAAATGATAGAGCTTCACGCGGTTGGGATCGCCCAGCACGGCCTTGAGGTTTGGCGCTGCATAGTCGCTGCCGGGCGAAAAGCGGACAAGGTGTTCGTCGTCCCCGCCATCTGACAGCTGGACCAGGCATAGCCTGTCTCTAGGGGTGATGAGACCCATTGTTTCGGTATCGACCGCAATAGGGCCGGGCCCCAGGGCACCCTCGGGGAGATCTTCTTCGTGGAGATGGACAGTCATATGGCCAAAATGCTTAGTCTGTGCTCCCCGGTTTCGCAATGGCCGTGGTGTGGAGGCAAGAGATATGGCCGAGGCTGCACATGGCGTTGAAATGCCGCCGAGCTGGGAAGCGGCGATCGGCCCGGCGCTTGCAAGCCGCGAGGCCCATAAGCTCGGCGGATTTCTGCGCGCGCAAGAGGATTCGGGTAAGAGCATATTCCCGCCGCGCGGAAGCCGCCTGCGCGCGCTTGAACTCTTGCCTTTGCAACAAGTTCGGGTCGTTATCCTGGGGCAGGACCCCTATCACGGCCCCGGACAGGCGCATGGGCTTGCATTTTCAGTGCCTGAAGGAATCAAGGTTCCGCCTTCGCTGGCCAACATCCAGAAAGAACTGGAGAGCGACCTTGGCATTAAAAGGCACGGTCATGGCAATCTGGAAGGCTGGGCGCGGCAGGGTGTGCTGCTGTTGAACAACGCTCTTACTGTCGAGCAAGGGCGAGCCGGGTCGCACCAAAGGCTCGGCTGGGAAGCGATCACCGACGCGGTGGTCGCAGCGGTTGCTGCGAAGAAAGACCCATGCGTTTTCCTGCTCTGGGGCAACCATGCGCGCAAGAAGGCATCGCGCGTTGCGGGGCTTGCGAACGGCCCCCATCTGGTGCTGAGCGCCCCGCATCCCAGCCCGCTCTCTGCCTATTCAGGGTTCTTCGGCTGCAAGCATTTCAGCCGCGCGAATGAATTTCTTGAGGCCCATGGACGCGGGGCCATCGACTGGGCACAATAGCGTCCATGACCGAGGAGGACGCCCGAAAACTCCTGCTCACGCGGCAGGCGGAACTGGCCGAAGAAGGCCAGATCAGCCGCGAGGCCCGTGAGCCGGTGACTTTGCAGCAGGACAGTGTCGGCCGCCTTTCGCGGATCGATGCGATCCAGCAGCAGGCGATGGCGCAGGCGACAGAGCGCCGCCGGCGCGCCGAGCAAGAGCGCATCCGCTCGGCGCTTGCACGTCTGGATGAAGGCGAATGGGGATATTGCCTGACGTGCGGCGAGGAAATTGCCGAAGCCCGCCTGGCGCACGACCCGAGCGTAACGCAATGCGTGGGCTGTGCCTCAGGGGCCTAGAGCGATTTCGAGCCAGATCGAAGCATCTGGCGGCTCGGAAATCGCGAAATAAAATGAAGATGGAACTGGGATTCGGTAGAGGCTGTCCTCACCCGCCAGTGGCTTGAACCGGCTTTCCTGCACTTTGACCGCCAGTGCATTCTTGCGGTGGGAAAGCGAGCTGCCTAGCGCGGCAGTTCGCTCACGCCCATCAAAACTTCGTCAACGGAGCGGGCGCACTGGCGGCCCTCGCGGATGGCCCAGACCACAAGACTCTGGCCCCGGCGCATATCACCGCAGGCCCAGATCTTCTCGTCGCTGGTCTGATACTTCTCTGTATCGGCCTTCACATTGCCGCGCGGATCTAGCTCCACGCCGGTCTGATCGAGCAGGCCCTGCTTGCGCGGTCCGAGGAAGCCCATGGCCAGGAAGATGACATCGGCCTTGAGTGTAAACTCACTGCCTTCCACTTCCTGCATCTTGCCGTCTTTCCAATCGACGCGCACGCATTCAAGGCCCTGAACCGTGTTTTCGCCGACCACGCGCTTGGTCAGGATCGCCCAGTCGCGGTCCACGCCTTCCTCCTCATGGCTGGAAGAAGTGCGCAGCTTGAGCGGCCAGTTCGGCCAGACCATTTCCTTGTCTTCCATGACGGGAGGCTTGGGCATGATCTCAATCTGGGTGATGCTTTTCGCGCCCTGGCGGTTTGACGTTCCGACACAGTCCGAACCGGTATCGCCGCCGCCGATGACAATGACATTCTTGCCGGTGGCCGTGATTGTCCCGTCGGGTGCAGCGCGCATTTCATCATCGCCTGCATTGCGTTTGTTCTGCTGGCGCAGGAAATCCATTGCTACATGGACGCCCGCCAGTTCGGCGCCCGGAATTTCGAGCCGCCGCGCTTCTTCCGAGCCGCCAGACATGACCACTGCGTCAAAATTTTCCTTCAGCGAACTGACCGACACTGTCACGCCGATTTCAGTGGAAGTGCGGAACTCAACGCCTTCCGCCTCCATCTGCTTCATGCGGCGGTTGATCAGGTGCTTTTCCATCTTGAAGTCAGGGATGCCGTAGCGCATCAGCCCGCCGACCCGGTCATTCTTTTCAAACAGCGTCACGGAATGACCGGCCCGCGCAAGCTGCTGGGCACAGGCCATGCCGGATGGGCCGGAACCGACCACGGCGACGGATTTTCCGGTGCGCTCTGCCGGGGCCTGCGGCGTGATCCAGCCGTTCTCCCAACCCTTATCGACGATCTGGCACTCGATCGATTTGATCGTTACCGGCTGGTCCGTGATGTTGAGAGTGCACGCCGCCTCGCAGGGGGCGGGGCAGATGCGGCCGGTGAATTCCGGAAAGTTGTTGGTCGAATGCAGCACTTCCAGCGCGCTGCGCCAGTCATCCTCATAGACCAGATGGTTCCAATCCGGGATGATGTTGTTGACCGGGCAGCCGGTGTGGCAGTGCGGGATGCCGCAATTCATGCACCGTGATGCCTGCGCGCGGAGTTCCTTCTCCGGCAGCGGAATGACGAACTCGTTGTAATGCTTCAGACGCCTGCCGGGATCCGCATAAGTGCGGTCGTGGCGATCGAGTTCGAGGAAGCCGGTTTCCTTGCCCATAGTGGCTTGATCCTGTTCTTATTCGGCTGCGACCGAAGCGGCTTCGAGACGCTCGGTTTCAAGTTGTTTGAGTGCGCGGGCGTAATCGCGCGGCACGACCTTGACGAATTTGCCAAGCGCATTGCCCCAATCGTCCAGCAGGGCGCGGGCGCGGCTGCTGCCGGTGTGCAGGTGGTGACGCTCCAGCAGGATGCGCAGGCGCTCTGCATCGTGGCGCAGCATGTCTCCCATGCCGTAGTCATAGACGCTTTGCCCGCGTTGCTGCGGACGGCCAGCTCCATCCTCTTCGTCAGGCTCGGGTGAGATCTTTTCGAGATCGACTTGCGCATGATTGCACAGCTGATCGAAATCTCCGTCTTCGTCATAGACATAGGCGATCCCGCCCGACATGCCCGCTGCAAAGTTGCGCCCGGTCTTGCCCAGCACGGTAACGACGCCGCCGGTCATATATTCGCAGCCGTGGTCACCCACGCCTTCGACGACGGCGACCGCACCTGAATTGCGCACCGCGAAACGTTCGCCGCCAACGCCGTTGAAGAACGCCTCACCCGCGACTGCGCCATAAAGGACAGTGTTGCCGATGATGATGTTGGTGAGCGGATTGCGATCGACATGGTCGGGCTGGCGCACGATCACGCGGCCGCCTGAAAGCCCCTTGCCGACATAGTCGTTGGCATCGCCGCTCAGGTCCAGAGTGATGCCGTGCGCAAGCCATGCGCCGAAGCTTTGTCCGGCAACGCCCTTGGTCTTGATATTGATTGTATTGTCGGGAAGGCCAGCATGGCCGTAACGGCGGGCGACTTCGCCTGACAACATGGCGCCGACCGTGCGGTTGACGTTGATGACTGTCTTTTCGATCCGCACCGGCTCCTTGTTTTCAAGAGCAGGTTGTGCGGCCTCGATCAGTTCGTTGTCGAGTGCGTTCACGAGGCCGTGGTCTTGCGTTTCGGACCAATTGAGCGAAGGCCCATCGCCCTGAGGGGCCTGATAGAGAATGCGGCTGAGATCGACACCGGCTGCTTTCCAGTGATCGACCGCTTTCCTCATGTTGAGCTTGTCGACCCGGCCAACCATTTCCGCGACAGTGCGGATGCCCAGTTCAGCCATGATTTCGCGCAGTTCTTCGGCAACGAAGAAGAAATAATTGACCACATGCTCTGGCTGGCCGGTAAAGCGCGCACGCAATGCCGGGTCCTGCGTGGCGACGCCAACCGGGCAGGTGTTGAGGTGGCACTTGCGCATCATGATGCAGCCTGAAGCGATCAGCGGCGCGGTCGCAAAGCCGAACTCATCCGCGCCGAGCAGCGCGGCAATGGCGACATCGCGGCCAGTGCGCAGACCGCCGTCAGTTTGCACCGCGATGCGGCTGCGCAGATTGTTGAGCAGCAATGTCTGCTGGGTTTCGGCAAGGCCGATTTCCCAGGGGCTGCCCGCGTGTGTCAGTGAAGTCAGCGGCGATGCGCCGGTTCCGCCTTCATAACCGGAAATCGTCACATGATCCGCGCGCGCCTTGGATACGCCCGCTGCAACCGTTCCAACGCCGACTTCGGAGACGAGCTTGACCGATATCCGAGCCTCCGGATTGACGTTCTTCAGGTCATGGATCAGCTGAGCGAGATCCTCGATTGAATAGATGTCATGATGCGGCGGCGGGCTGATCAGACCGACGCCGGGGGTGGAGTGGCGGGTCTTGCCGATGATCTTATCGACTTTGTGGCCGGGCAGCTGGCCGCCCTCACCGGGCTTTGCGCCTTGTGCCATCTTGATCTGGATATCGTCGGCATTGACAAGATATTCGGAGGTGACGCCAAACCGGCCCGATGCCACCTGCTTGATCGCGGAGCGCATCGTTTCGCCGTTTTCCATCGGCACGAACCGCGAGGGGTCTTCGCCGCCCTCACCTGTATTCGATTTGCCGCCAATGCGGTTCATGGCGACTGCCAGGTTGGTATGGGCTTCCCAGCTGATTGAGCCATAGCTCATCGCGCCAGTGGCAAAACGCTTTACGATTTCGCTGGCTGGCTCAACTTCGGAAATGTCGATCGGGTTGTCAGCTGATGTGAATTCCATCAGCCCGCGAATTGTCAGCATCCGCTGTGATTGGTCGTTGATCGACTGCGCGAATTCCCGATACTTTTCGGGCACATTGCCGCGCACCGCATGTTGCAGGTTGCCGATATTCGCCGATGTCCACGCATGGTCTTCGCCGCGCAGGCGCAACTGATATATGCCGCCCGCATCCAGCATGTTGCGATAAATCGGATTGTCTCCAAAGGCCGCGGCGTGGCGCTGCACGGTTTCCTCGGCGATTTCTGTGAGCCCTGCACCTTCGATGGTGGTCGCGGTGCCGGTGAAGTATGTCTCGATCAATGCGCTCGACAGGCCGACAGCATCGAAAATCTGAGCGCCGCAATAGGACTGGTAGGTGGAGATGCCCATCTTGGACATGACTTTGCGAATGCCCTTGCCCACGGCTTTGATGAAATTCTGCTCGGCCTCTTTCGCAGTGACCGGCAATTCCTTGCGGACACGCAGCTCTTCCATCGTTTCGAACGCGACATAAGGGTTGATCGCCTCTGCGCCGTACCCGGCGAGCACGCAGAAATGCTGTACTTCGCGCGCCTCGCCAGTTTCGACCACAAGGCCGGTCTGCATTCTCAGGCCCTGTCGCACGAGGTGATGATGCACTGTCGCCGTTGCCAGCAGGGCGGGGATTGGAATCCTGTCCGGGCCCTGCACACGGTCCGACAGGATCAGGATGTTCTTGTCGGCAAGCACAGCTTCGGTTGCTGCCAGACAAATACCGGTCAGCGCCTTTTCGATGCCGCCCGCGCCGTCCTCGGCAGGCCAGGTGATATCGAGCGTTTCGGTGCGGAATGCGCCGTCCAGCGCGGCCTCGACCGAACGAATCTTGGCGATATCCTGATTGGTCAGGATTGGCTGATTAACCTCGAGGCGCTTGTGGCTGCCTGCATCGTGGCCAAGCAGGTTGGGGCGCGGACCGATCATGGAGACCAGGCTCATCACCAGTTCCTCGCGGATCGGGTCGATCGGCGGGTTTGTGACTTGCGCGAAGTTCTGCTTGAAATAATCGTAGAGCAGCCGGGGACGCTTTGACAGGACCGGTATCGGCGTATCGGTGCCCATTGAGCCGATCGGATCGTCTCCCTTGACCGCCATCGGCTCCAGAAAGCGCGAGAGATCCTCTTGCGTGTATCCGAAGGCCTGCTGGCGATCGAGCAGCGTCGTGGTTGTTACCGGGAGCTGCGCCAGTTCCGGCTCAACCACCTCAAGGTCATCGAGCTTGTACTGCGCCTTGTCGAGCCACTCTTGATAAGGCTCTTCGTCGGCCAGCTTTGCCTTGAGCTCCTCGTCCTCGATGATGCGGCCCTGGTCAAAGTCGATCAGGAGCATCTTGCCGGGCTGGAGGCGCCACTTGCGGGTGATATTCTCTTCCTTGATCGGAAGCACGCCGCTTTCCGACGCCATGATGCAAAGATCGTCATCGGTGACACAAAAGCGCGCGGGCCTCAGGCCATTGCGGTCCAGCGTCGCACCAATCTGGCGGCCATCGGTAAAGGCAACTGCCGCCGGGCCGTCCCATGGCTCCATCAGCGCGGCATGGTATTCATAGAAAGCGCGGCGCTCGGGATCCATCAGCGGGTTGCCGGCCCAGGCTTCCGGGATCAGCATCATCATCGCATGGGCAAGGCTGAAGCCCCCGGCGAGAAGCAATTCAAAGGCATTATCGAGGCAGGCCGTGTCAGACTGTCCGTGCGGGATCAGCGGCCACATCTTGTCCAGATCGGCACCCAGCAGTTCCGATTCCATGGTGCGGCGGCGTGCGTTCATCCAGTTCACATTGCCGCGAACGGTGTTGATCTCGCCATTATGCGCCATGAAGCGATAGGGATGGGCAAGGCGCCAGCTGGGGAAGGTGTTGGTAGAAAACCGCTGATGCACAAGGCCGAGAGCGGACACGCAGCCCGGATCGCGCAGATCGTCGTAAAAACTGTCCACCTGCGTTGCCAGAAGCAGGCCCTTGTACACGATTGTCCGGCTGGAGAAGCTTGGCATGTACATCTCGGTCAGGCCGGGAAGCTGGTGCTTTTCGGCACGCGAGCGAAGCGGATTTTGCGTTTGCTTGCGGATGGCGAGCAACTTGCGTTCAAACGCGTCCTGATCGGCGCAATTCTCTCCGCGTCCGATGATGAACTGGCGGATGACGGGCATCGATTCGATCACCGCCTTGCCCAATCCGTCGAGCGTGGTTGGCACATCGCGCCAGCCGATGACCTTCTGGCCTTCCTTTGCGGTGAAGTCTTCCAGCGAACTGGTAACGATTGCGCGGCTGGCATCGTCACGCGGCAGGAAGCACATGGCAACGGCATAGTCGCCCGATACGGGCAGCTCGATCTGCTTTTGCGAAGCCCAGTTGCGGAACAGCGCATCGGGTATCTGAATCAGAATGCCGGCGCCGTCGCCCATCAGTGGATCGGCGCCCACGGCGCCGCGATGGTCAAGGTTTTTCAGGATCTCCAGCGCCTGGGCGACAATTGCGTGACTTTGTTCACCCTTGATATGGGCGACGAAGCCTACACCACATGAATCGTGTTCGTTACGCGCATCGTAAAGGCCCTGGGGCTTGGGAAATCCCATCGATAAAATCCATCCTGTCATTTGCCGGCGCTTGCCATTCGGATTTCAAGTCGTGCCAGACAACTCGCTTCGCCGTAAAGCGCGGCAACAAAACCCGAAACTTCCCAATGGCGACAGCTTGGCATTTTTGCAACCGAGAAGGCATGCCAAAGGGCAAAAATTGGCGCGAAAGGGGCATTTCCCGGCGCTTTTCCAGCGTTTCAGACAGACAGATTGGCCTGCACCAGCGCGGTAACCGGTCCAGGGTGCGCGAATCCTGATGCGATTCTCAGGCTGCTCCGCTCATTCGTTGCGGGGTAGTAAGGGCTGAGCGTAGCGCCCTTTCTGTTTCCGCTGGATCCGGGCGAGTAGCCGGTGGAGCAAAAGGTGCTGGTTGATCCGTCTCAGCCTGTGTGCCCGGCAAGGTTGCATCCGCAGCTTCTGGCCCGCCCGAATCCACCACGGCGTCTTGCCCACCAGCACGCAGCGTTTCGGCGGGCGGGGCAAAAGGCGAAGGAGAGCTGGTTTCCTGACCGGGAAAGATCACGGCAGGTTCAACGTCACGGTCAAACTCTTCGGGTTCATCGACCCGGACGAAGCCTTGTCCGGCCGGAGCGGGTTGGGAAAGGTCGAGAAGCGAGCTGTAGCCATCGCCGGGCGCTGCGTTCTTATCGCCAGGATCCTCGATGGTGTTCAAGGCTGGCAGATTTTCCGGACGTTGGGCCGTTCCACCGTGTTCCATGCCGATCCGGCGCGGCGGTAGATAGTGCGGCAACAGTTCTTCGTCATCGTCCGGATCAAGGCCGACGGGGCGCAGCCCGGCCGGGATCGAAGGCGGTGATGGAGCAAATGCAACTTCAGCCGCCGGGATGGGTTCGGCAGGGGCGCCGTCGTCTGTTTGCGGCTGATCCTGAACGGTTACTTCTTCCTGAGCCGGCTCGGTTTGCGGTTCCGGCGCAGCAAATGCTTGCGGTGTCGCGAGCTGGCTTGGCTGAGCGTTGGCCGGATTTGCCGGCGCTGCTTCCGCCGGTGCGCTGCCATGCTTGCGGCGGATCGAGATTGCCAGGCGCTCCAGCAACTCAAGAGGGGAAAGGCTGTTCAGTTCTGTCGATGCAATGCGCTGCGCCGCTGACTCAGATTCAAGGACGTCAGGAGCAGTGGTATCGGGTTCGGGTTCTGGAAGGCTGGCCGTCTCTATCGGCGGGCAAGCGGCTGGATCGGTCGGCGGGGTCAGTTTTCCGGTCACGTTATCGGACCAGCGAACTTCCGAGACCGACGTATTGAGCGGCTGAGCAAAGAGGCTTGGGGCCGGATTGGGATCGAAAACCGAGGCGGGATATGGCTCCACGGAGGCCACAAGGGCTTCCTGGCGGTCTTCTTCGCTTTCGAAACGCGGCAGGTTTGGTGCTTCCTCTTCGGCATTTGCATCGATCGGTGCCGCAGTGCCGAATATCATTTGAGGCTCTGGCCGATCCGGCTGAGATTGCTGCGGATTGGTTGCGGCTGGTTCCGTGCTTTCCACTGCCGCAGCCTGCTCGTCGAACGGAGCTGGCGCGATCGGTGCCGGTTCTTCCTGACCAGTGGGCAGGTCGGCCGAAGAATCTTGCGGCTTGAAGATTTGGGCACCTTCTGGCGGACTGGCCTCGAACGTTTGGGGATCGAAGGGGCCGGAATCAGAAGAATCAAGGTCGGACAGGGCAGTTGGTTCGACCTCGCGGCCGTCTTCAATGGCAAACTCTTTGCTGGCGCCGAATTGCTGGCCATCGCTGGCGGGCGATTCGAAACCTTCAAGTTCGAAAGCAGAAACATCGAGGATCTGAGGCGCGCTTCCCGGAACGGGAGCGGTATCATCAGGCGCCGGGTGATTCGGCGCTTCTTCCTTCATGGCCAGCTGGCTGCGACGACCGGAGGCAGGTGCAGCAGCGGGGGCTTCAGGAACAGCCCTGTTGGCGAAAGACTTGGCAACTGCGGCCTTGCGGATTTCACTTACCGATCCTGCGCCACGTTTGCGTTTCTGGACCACTTTCTTGGGCCGACCGATCCGGCGCGCGATCATGGCGCCCAGCAATCCGCCCAGTGCTGCCATGGCAAGGGCCAGCAGTATCCGGGTGGTTGCGCCGATGGGCGGGGCCGCAGAAGTGATTATCATATCGATCTTCAGCGCGACGATAGCCGATTCGAGCAGAGACGCCCGAACCGCAAGACTGCCCAGGCCGAACAGCGCGCCAAACCAGAGCGCGACCGTTAAAGGGAACAGTGGGTGACGGGTAATCGCTAGCTTGCCGTTTGCCTTGCTGTGCGTTTGCTTAGCCAAAATCTGAACCCCGTAATTCTACCTGTTGGGGCCGTTCTCACCTTTAGGCGGTGGTCCCCAGATCCTGATGAGTTTCAGGTGGTAACAAGGTTTGGTAAACGTCTTGATAACGCTGAACGTTAGCTGCCCAATCGCACTGGTTTTCTACGTATTCGCGGCCGGCTCTTCGGTAATCGTTCCAGCCGGATTGCTGACCGAGAAGCGCGGCAAGCGCTTCGGCGCAGGCTTTCGGATTGTCAGGTGCGAACAGGGCGCCGGTCACGCCGTCCTCAATCAGTTCGCGATGGCCGCCCACATCCGATGCGGCGACGATCTTGCCCTGTGCCATCGCTTCGAGCGGTTTGAGCGGCGTTACAAGGTCGGTCAGCCGGCTCTTCTTTCGCGGATAGGCCATGATGTCCGCCAGCGCGTAATAGCGTTCCACTTCGGTGTGCGGAACGCGCCCGACGAATCGGATTGCTGATGCGCAGGGCGAATTGCTTGCCTGACGGCGCAAGGCTTCCTCGCAAGGGCCGCCGCCAACCAGAAGCAGGCGGGCATCGCCGTGGCGGGCAATCAGTTCCGGCATGGCGGCGATCAGATCGTCCAGCCCTTCATAATCGTAGAAACTGCCGATGAAGCCAATCACCGGGCAGGGCCTGCCGTTTGCTGTCAGTCCGAGTTCGGCGGCAAGGGCTTCGTCTTTCACAGGCGGCGTGCCGAACAGTGTGAGATCAACCCCATTGGGCGTGATCGTCATGCGTGAAGCATCGAAACCGCGCGAGATCAGGTCTGTCTGTAAGCCCTCGCAGATTGTCACGATCGCATCGGCTCGCCTGATCGTGTTGTTCTCAAGTTGCCGCGTCAGCCGGTATTTCAGTGAGCCTTCGCGTCCCGTCCCGTTCCCGACCGCTGCATCTTCCCAGAATGCGCGAATCTCATAGACGACCGGGATCGACAGGCGCTGGCCTGCGCGCAAGGCCGCCTGTCCGCACAGCGCGGGCGAATGGGCATGGAGGATATCGGGCTGCCATTCGCGGCACAGCCTCTCAATCGCGGCGGCGTGCATGGCTATTTCCCGCCATTCGCGAAGCCCGGCCGGGCCGCTTGTTTCGCCATCGGTGCGGTGGAATGTCAGCCCGTCCACTGTTTCGAGCGATGGTCCCGGTGCGGTGTGCCGCGATCCGGTTATTGCGCGCACCTCAAGGCCCATTGCCGCCTGTGCCTTCAGGATCGCCCGAGTGCGGAACGTATAACCGCTGTGCATAGGCAGCGAATGGTCAAGGACATGGAGTATGCGGGTCATAGCCCGGAATTCTTAGGGCATTAAGGCTTAACGAGGCGTCAACCGACTGGTGCTAATCGCAGGCTTGATGGTTGACTATTTCTCCCTTGCGGTATCGCACGGCGTCTTGCTGCTCGCTTTCTGGCGATTGCTGTCGCGCGACGATCTTGATGCGGATCCTGCAGAAGAAAACGAAGAGGCCGCCCGCCCGCCCGGCAGGTATTCGCGCGGTGCTTGATCTTGCCTTCTTCGGATTTCTTGGCGCGCTGCTCGTGCTGGGTTTCAAGCGCCCCTTCCTGTGGGTGCTTGGCTATATCTATGTCGACATATTGACTCCGCAGAAGATTTCCTGGGGCTTCCTGCAATCGGTTCCCGTTTCATTTCTGTTTTTTCTGGCGGCCTTCGGGGGATGGCTGCTGATGGATTCCAAGCGCGGCACGCGATTCACCCTGCGTCAGTTCCTGATGCTGCTTTTGCTGGCCTTGTGCGCATACACGACGACCGTTGCGGATTTTCCGGTCGAAGCTGCCGCCAAGTGGAGCTGGGTGTGGAAATCGCTGTTCTTCGGCATTTTCCTGCCATTCACATTGCGCACGCGGTTGAGGATCGAGGCAGCGACGCTGATTATCGTCCTCTCGGCCGGCTCCATCCTCATCAGTTCAGGAATCAAGACCGTGCTGTCGGGCGGCGGCTATGGCACGCTCAGCTCCTATGTGAATGAAAATAGCGGGATCTACGAAGGCAGCACGCTGTCGACCGTAGCCATCACAATCATCCCCCTGATCGTATGGCTGGCCCGGCACGGCACGATTTTCCCGCCGGACTGGAGAGTGAAAGCCTTTGCGATCTGCCTTGGCCTCGCTTGTTTGTTGACCCCTGTTGGCACCCAGACCCGCACTGGCTTGCTGTGTATCGGCGTTCTGGCGGTCCTGGCGCTGCGCGATGCGAAGCGCCGCTTGCTGTTGGTTGGCCTGATGGGGGCCATCGCGGTGATGGCCATTCCGTTCCTGCCGCAAAGCTACACCGAACGCATGGGCACCATTCGCACGCATGAAGCCGATACTTCCGCATCGACCCGCGTTGCGGTGTGGATGGAAACTCTGAACTATGTGCGCGCGAACCCCATGGGCGGCGGCTTCGATGCCTATCTGGGTAATGAAATCCGCTACAAGACGCGCGACGTTACAACTGGGGGGGATACCACCACAGTCGAATACAGCGACGTCGTCGATAAAGGGCGCGCATATCACTCCGCATACTTCGAAGTGCTGGGCGAGCAAGGTTGGCTGGGACTGTTCCTGTGGTTTTCCCTTCATGGGCTGGGCGTGCTCCAGCTTGAACTGATACGCTGGCGGTTGAGGAAGAGCGAGGATGAGACCGACCGCGCAAATGCATCGCTGGCCAATGCGTTGCAGATGTCGCACATCATTTATCTTGTCGGCAGCCTTTTCATCGGCATCGCCTACCAGCCGTTTGTCTTCATGCTGGTCGGCTTGCAGATCGGGCTGGTGCTTCTCGTCAAACGCAGAAGCGCACCGCAACTGGACCCGCGTTCTGTACGGCAAAAGCCGCAATTGCAGCCGGTCGGGTTGGCAGGTCAGGCATGAGTGTGTCCGCTGATCCGGTTGCATCGCCGCCGCGCCTGGATGCTCTGACGGGTATTCGCGGCATCGCTGCCTGGCTCGTGGTATTATACCATATCAGGGGTTCACTGCAGAGCCTCGTCCCGCAAAGCGTGATTGACCTGTTCGCCAAGGGCTATCTGGCGGTTGACTTGTTTTTTGTCCTTTCCGGTTTCGTCTTGTGGTTCAACTATGCAGATCGGCTGCGCGATGGGGGCCGTGCGCAAACAGGCGCGTTCCTGTGGCGGCGCTTTGCCCGTGTGTGGCCGCTTCATGCCTTTATACTGAGCCTGTTTGCAGTGCTGGCTGTGTTGCTGGTTCTGACCGGAAGGCCGAATGCCAGTTACCCCTTCGCGCAGCTGCCACTGCATTTTCTGCTGATCCAGAACTGGGGCTTTACACCAGATATGAAATGGAACGATCCAGCTTGGTCAATCAGCACGGAAATGGCCGCCTATCTGGTCTTTCCGTTGATTGTTCTGGCTGCGCGATGGGACCGCTTTTCGTCTCTTGTGCTGATTGGAATTGCGGTTGCGTTGTGCGCCGCGATCGCCGGTGTTTTCGCGGCCTCGGGCGCTGTTTCATTAGGGCTGGAAATCGCCCGGCTTGGGATATGGCGCTGCCTTGGCGAATTTTGCCTTGGCATCATCGCCTGTTTGCTGTGGCTACGCTGGCGGAGTGTTCCAGGTGGCAGTTTGTGGGCCGCGATTGCCTGCGCCGCAATTCTGGCTGCGGGGCTTTTTCTCGGCTGGCCGGAAATTGTGTTTGTTCCGGCGGTCTTCTTCACGGCCATACTGGCGCTGGCGCTTGACCGCGGTATCATCGCGCGGTGGCTGGCAACCAAGCCAGCGGTCTATCTGGGTGAGATCAGCTATTCGACTTATCTCAGCCACGTATTGCTGTTTATCCTGTTCAAGCTCGTTTTCGTGGATGAGACCATGCAACTGGGCTGGGCCGGGCTTGCCGGATATCTCGCACTTGTCGCGCTGGCGTCTGTGTCGCTTTACCACTTCGTCGAACGGCCTGCTCAAGGGTGGCTGAATGCGCGCAGGCCCGGTTGGGCCGATGCGCCAAGAATTGTGCTCGCTAAGTGATGTGAACGGCGGGTTGCGCGATCTGCCTGCTTGCTCCAAGGAAATTGGCGAGCGCTGGGAGAGGGCATGAAGTTCGCGGAATTGCAGGAGCTGGTCGGACACCAAGTCGGAACCTCAAAATGGGAACTGGTGGACCAGAAACGGATCGACCGGTTCGCCGATGCGACCGGAGATCATACCAAGATACATGTCGATCCCGTGGCCGCGCAGGACTTGCCTTTTGGGCAGACGATTGGGCATGGCTTTCTGACACTGTCGCTGATGGCAAGTTTTTACAGCACGGGCTTTCCCCCTATCGATGACCGGAAATATGGTCTCAACTATGGTCTTAACCGCGTTCGTTTCCTTGCTCCGGTGCTTTCGGGAAAGCGGGTGCGTGGACATTTCAAATTGCTGGCCATGGTGGAAAAAGAGCCGGGCAATCACCAGATGAATATTGAAGTAACCGTCGAGATCGAGGGCGAGGAAAAACCGGCGATGATTGCCGAATGGCTTACCTTCGCCGCCGTCTAACCATGTATAATGTCAGGAGCCAACCATGCGTGATGCCGTAATCGTTGCCGCCGCCCGGACCCCCATTGGCCGTGCCTACAAGGGTGCCTTCAACGCGACCAAGGGACCGACTCTGGGCTCCTGGTCAATTGCAGAGGCGGTCAAGCGCGCCGGGCTTGAGGGCGGTGAGATCGATGACCTCGTCTGGGGCGCGGCCACGCAGCAGGGCTCCCAAATGCTCAGCATCGGGCGCAATGCCGCACTGCGCGCCGGTCTTCCGACATCGGTTTCGGCGATGAGCATCAACCGGCAATGTGCATCTGGCCTTATGGCGGTGTCGACCGCTTCCAAGCAGATCGTTCTGGACCAGATGGACATCGTGATGGCTGGCGGTCAGGAATCGATTTCCACGGTGCAAGTCCCGCAAGGGTTTCGGGATCAGGACGACGAACTGACAGAGGTCAGCCCAAACGCCTATCTACCGATGCTGCAGACCGCTGAAGTTGTTGGGCAGCGGTACAATATCTCGCGAGAGACTTGCGATGAATATGCATTCCAGTCGCAGCAGCGCACCGCGCAAGCGCAGGAGGCCGGGCGGTTTGATCAGGAGATTGTTTCCATAACCGCCACCAAGAATGTGACCGACAAGGCAAGTGGCGACGTTAGCCAGCAGGACGTCACGCTTGCCAAGGACGAGGGCAATCGCCCCGGCACCACAATGGAAAGCCTGTCCGGGCTAAAGCCCGTGCTGGAAGGCGGGATCGTAACGGCCGGTAATGCCAGCCAGCTTTCGGATGGTTCTGCGGCGCTGGTATTGATGGAATCCACAATTGCCGAGAAAAGGGGCCTGCAAGCTCTCGGCCGTTTCGTTGGCATGGCGGTTGCCGGCACCGATCCAGATGAAATGGGCATCGGACCTGTTTTCGCCATTCCCAAGTTGCTGGAGCGCTATAATGTCAAAATGGATGATATCGGCCTGTGGGAACTCAATGAGGCTTTCGCTGTTCAGGTCGTTTATTGCCGCGACCGGCTTGGCATTCCGGGCGAGCTGCTCAACGTAAACGGCGGTGCAATCTCTATCGGCCACCCTTACGGTATGACCGGTGCGCGCTGTGCGATGCATGTGCTGTTCGAAGGTAAGCGGCGCGGCGCGAAATACGCTGTTGTCACGATGTGTGTTGGCGGCGGCATGGGTGCAGCAGGCCTGTTCGAGATATTCTAAGAGACTGATCTGAAACTCCGCCAACGCCGGGGTTTCGGGTTTGCGGCGCCGGCCCGCTCCCCCTCCCAGCCACCCGATACCGTATCATCGCATCGGGTGGCTGGGAGGGGGAGCGGGCTGGAACCGAATTTGGAATCAGACATCAGGACCGCATCCAGACTTGCGATCCCGCCCGTAGCGGCCCATCCTGCCGGGCGAGGAGGGACGCGGCATGGAGCAGTCGCTTGGCACGATGGAGATACTCGGCCTTGCCGGCAGCGTAAGTCTGCTGGCGGGCTGGCGGCTTTACTTGTGCATCCTTGCTACCGGTATCGCCATGCACTTTGGCATGCTTCCCCTGCCGGAGCACCTGGAAAGTCTGCGGGCTTTAGCCAATCCATGGGTCATGGGCGTTGCGGGCATTGCCGCTGCGGTCGAATTTTTTGCCGACAAGATCGCCTGGCTCGATTCCGTCTGGGATACCATCCACACGGCGATCCGGCCGATCGGAGGAGCATTACTGACGCTGGCAGTGGTCGATCCGACCGATCCGGCAACGCAAGTTATTGCCTTTATCCTGGGCGGCGGGGCGACACTTCTTGCCCATGGCGGAAAGGCGGGAGCGCGGGCGGTGGTCAACACCAGCCCTGAGCCATTCAGCAACATTGCGGTCTCGACCACTGAAGACGTGGTGACCGGCGGGCTTCTTTT
>JAHRVR010000194.1 GCA_019090585.1 Sphingomonadaceae bacterium | reverse complement strand
GTCATCGCGACCAGCGCGGCCAGCGTCTGGCCAATTTCGAAGCCGGTGACGACATTGCCCCGGAAACTCTCACCGGCAACGGTAAGAAACGCGGCCAGCACGGCCATATGGACGACAACGCCCATAGCGCCGATCGTGCCGAACAGGGCAAAACGGGTCGGAATGATCCGTCCCAGCCACTTGTCGTAGAGACCAACAAGGAACTCAAATACAACAGTGCGGTCCAGTTTGCTTTCGCCAGAGGCGCGCGCGGCGAAATTCAGCGGGAATTCCTTAACGCTCATCTTTTCCTCTGCTGTCGCCAGAACATCGAGAAGGATCTTGAAACCGACGCCCGAAAGATTGGGAGCTGCCGCGCGCAGCTTTTCAGCAGTCAGCATGAAATAGCCGCTCATCGGATCGGTCAGATCAACACCGGTTACTTTGCGGGCAATTGTGTTGGCGATGTTAGACGCCTTCACCCGGTCCGGCCTGCCCCATTCCTCGGTGCTGGCACCTTCGGCAAAGCGGGACGCGACGGCCACATCGCATTCTCCGCCGGAAACTGCTTTCAGCATCTTGGGCAGCAGCTTCGGATCGTGTTGGTGATCCGCATCCATAACAGCAACGACCGGTGCAGCAGTGGCCAGCATGCCTTCAATAGCCGCCGACGCAAGGCCACGCCTGCCGATCCGCTGGATGACGCGCACGCGATTATCTATCAGCGAGAGCTTGCGCGCCTCATCGGACGTACCATCCGCGCTGTTGTCATCCACAAAGATCGCTTCCCAGGAAATCCCCGCAAGCGCGTTGTCGAGCCGTTCCACCAACGGCGCGAGATTATCGCGCTCGTTAAGCGTGGGAAGGACGATTGCGAGTTCGAGCGGCCTGGAGGCCGCGTCGATCACATGAGCGAGATCAGCATGCTTCATATCCATGTCCCGGTCGATAAATAGTAAACGTAAACAACCCGTTTATGGTTTACAGTCTATCAACGACTGCATCGCCGATTTCCCGGGTTCCAGCGCTACCGCCCAGATCCCCGCCACGGATTCCTGCGGCGAGTGTTGCCGCCACGGCTGCTTCGATACGGCTTGCCTGATCCTCCAGCCCGAAACTGTGACGAAGCAGCATCGCCGCTGAAAGAATGGTTGCCATCGGATTGGCGATCCCCTGCCCCGCGATGTCGGGCGCACTGCCGTGGATCGGCTCGTAGAGGCCATAAGTCCCTTCGGCCAGCGCCGCCGAGGCCAGCAAGCCGATCGAACCGACGCACATGCTGGCCTGATCGGACAGGATATCGCCGAACAGATTGCCCGTTACGATCACGTCGAACTGCCCCGGATCCTTGACCAGCTGCATGGCCGCATTATCGACATACATGTGGCTGAGTTCGACATCGGGATACTCGGCCGAAACTTCGATCACCACGTCGCGCCAGAGCTGAGAGGTTTCCAGCACATTGGCCTTGTCGACCGAGCAAAGCTTTCCGCCGCGCCCCATGGCCGCTCGAAAACCGGTGTGCGCAATGCGGCGCACTTCATCCTCGGTATAGGACATCATGTCCCAGCCTTGCCGCCTGCCGTCTTCCAGGGTGCGGATGCCTTTCTCACCGAAATAGACATCGCCGTTAAGCTCACGAATGATGAGCAGGTCGATCTTGCGGGCCACTTCCGGGCGCAGCGACGTAAGCGCCTCCAGCCCTTCAAACACCCGCGCGGGCCGGAGATTGGCAAACAGGCCCAGTTCCTTGCGCAGACTCAGGATCGCCTGCTCGGGCCGCAAGTGCCGTTCAAGGTTATCGCAATCGAAATCGCCCACTGCGCCGAACAGTATCGCGTCAACCGAGCGCGAAATTTCCAGCGTCTGTGCGGGAAGCGGATGGCCGTGTTTGCGATAAGCAGCCGCGCCGACATCGCCTTCGACCAACTCCAGACCGGGAAGGTCCAGCGCCTCCAGCACCCGGACCGCCTGTCCGGTAACTTCGGGGCCAACTCCGTCCCCTGCAAAAACCGCAATCCGTGTCGCCACTTTGTTAGTCCTGTTCACTTTCAATCCGGGCCAACCGCTCTCGCAGCATGGAACGCGCCGCCATAACATCGCTTCGCCATTCAGCAAGCGGGTAACGCTCCAATTGCTTGCCGATCAGATCGAAAGTGCGCAGCAAGGTCGGCCAGTCCTCACTCTCCGGGCGGCGGACCGGCACGCCATAGCCAAGCTCGCGCAGCAACAGCACTTCATAGGAAAGCAGCGCCATCACCCAGCCCCTTGCCGAAGGGGCGACGCAGATCGCATCAAGCAGCCCGCCAAGCGCCTCATAGAGCGCGGGATAGGCATGGCGCTCGGGCAGAGTTGCGGCGGCAAGCGCGGTAACCCAGCTGATGCCGGCAGCAGGCAGTGGTTCTGTCAGCCACGCCCCTCTGCTCTTCAACAGTTCGGCGCGGGCAAAGGGAAGTTGGCTCGCCGACCGGCTGCTAAGCTCCACCTGAACGAGGTTTCCCGGAATCAGAATGGGACGCAGAACCCGGCCGCGCCCACCCGCGACATAACCAGCGACAAGGCCGTGCTCAGCTGTAAGCACCCGCGCGATTACCGCAGTCTCGCCATGCGGCCGGACGGCGCAGACTATGGCAGGGGCGCTCATTTCCATGAATAGGGATGTGACGCGCGGCACAGGTCAAGGCAAGGCCGCAGAATCGACAGTTTAACCGGGCAGAGGTTCAGTCGTGCTTGGCCGGCGGACCTTCATGGCCAAAAACCTTGGCTTCCAATGCATCGATACGCGCTTTTAGTGCTTCGTTTTCTTCGCGCGCCTTGGCGGCCATGTCCTTGACCGCGCCGAATTCCTCGCGGGAGACGAAGTCCAGCCCGCCCATCGATTCCTTGAAGTGCTCGCGGGCAGATTCGCGCGCTTCGCGGCCCATCCCGGCAACCGTGCCGGCAGCGCTGTTCATCAGCTTGACGAAATCGGCGATCAGAGGGTTTTCACTTTGCATGATACAAAGATGGGTTAGCCGCGCCCCGCTTGCAAGTGAGAAATCAGAACTCGTATCGCTGCACCGCGCCGGAAATCTCCTGGCCTTCCATATCCGGGTTCGCCTCACGAATTTCCCAGGTCAGATACGTCGCGAACAGAAGCCAGCCAAGGTATGGGAGAAGAAGCAGGGCCGCAAATGTCCTGATCCGCCAGAACAGGCCAAGCATCAGCAGCACTGCAAGATCGAGCGCAGCAATCAACATGAGCGCCCAGGTGATCTGGTGAGCCCCGAAGAATACCGGCGGCCAGGCTAAAGCGAGCACCAACTGGATAACAAAGACCAGCGTTGCAAGCCCCCTGCCTCTGGCACCATATGCGGAAAGAACCAGCGCCAGTGAGAAACCCATCAGGCCGTAAAGCACTGTCCACAGAAGGCCAAAGATCCACGGCGGCGGGTAGAGCTCAGGCTTTTCGAGCGCGGCAAACCAGGGGTTTTCCGGCCCGCTACCGCCGAATTGCGCAGAAACAACACCCAACAAGATGATCACAGGCACAAGAAGGAGCGACCAGCGAATATAACTGGCGCGAATCTGCCCTCTCGATGCAATCATGTTCATTACCAACAAATCTCCCGAATCAGGCCCTTAAGCCCGAAGTTGTGCAGGGACCAGAAGCGGCTGGCAACAATCACGGGCGCCTGTGCGCCGCAATGAGAAACTCGACATTGCCCTGCGGCCCGGTGATCGGGCTCTCGACAATGCCCTGAATTGTCCAGCCTTTGCTTTCCAGCCAGCCGCGCACTTCCTCGCATACCCGGGCGTGGAGCGCCGGGTCACGAACCACTCCGCCTTTCCCAACCTCTCCCTTGCCAACTTCGAATTGCGGCTTGATCAATGCGACAAGGCGGCATTGGGGTGCGGCAAGGCGCAGCGGAACGTCCAGCACTTTCGCAAGACCGATAAAGCTGGCATCGCAAACCACCCAGTTGCATTGGCGGTCTATCAATTCAGGCGTCAGGATCCGCGCGCTGGTTTTCTCAAGAACGGTCACCCGGTCATCCTGCCGCAATTTCCAGGCAAGCTGGTTGGTCCCCGAATCGACCGCAAAGACATGTTTTGCCCCGCGGCTGAGCAAAACATCTGTAAAACCACCGGCTGAGCTGCCGATATCCATCGCATCACCGCCAGCCGGATCGAGGCCGAAATGGTCGAGCGCATGGGCCAGCTTGATTCCCCCACGTGACACCCAAGGGTGGTCTTTGCCGCGAACCTCCAGCGGTGCATCGCCGCGCAATTGTTGGCCGGATTTGGCGATCTTCACGTCACCAGAGAAAACCAGTCCGGCAAGCACAAGCGCCTGCGCGCGGGTCCGGCTTTCGGCAAGACCGCGCTCAACCAGCAGCTGATCGACGCGGGCCTTCGCGGCAGGACGGGGTTTCGGCGGGGCGGTCAAAGGCATGCAGGTCTTGTGAGCGGGCCTTCCCCATTCCATAGAGAGGTCATGAAGGCAAATTTTCCACCCGCACGCGCGCTTGCCCTGTCTGCCATTTTCGCTCTGGTGTCATCGTGCAGCGAAACCCATGTAGAGCCGTCGCCGACTTTGCAGCCTGCGCCAAAGCCCGCGCCCGCTCCTGAGGCCCCGCCCGAGGCACCAAGGCCAAAGATCGATTGGCGAGAGGCACCGATCACACCGGGCGACTGGACCTGGAGCGCAGCAAGCGGTCAATCGGTTGCCAGCTTTGCCGGCGGCTTGTTTGAAATGCGCTGCGATAAGACCGCCAGTACGATCACATTACTGCGGCGCGGCCGGCTCCGGGCCAGTGAAACGCAAACCCGCGTGCCGATCAGCGTCATTACAGCTTCAGTAACCCGCCCTCTCAGCGGCACCGGCATTTCCACACCGTCGCCATACCTTACTGCGCAGCTTGCCGCACGCGATCCGCTTCTCGATGCCATGGCTTTCAGCCGAGGCCGCTTTGCCGTGGAAGTCAGCGGTTTGCCAACGCTCTACGTTCCGAGCTGGCCGGAAGTCAGCCGGGTGATCGAAGATTGCCGCTGAGAGAGGAGCGCCGCACCTCCAACCGATAATCTTGCGCGAGATTTGCGCGACCCGCCCATCATGCTAAGAAATTAGCGGCATCATCGTAAAATTTCATTATTGTTGCGGTTTGCGTAATTTTCGTTCAACGCCGCACGGTTTGAATCAAAGGACCCGCGAATTATGGCGACTCTCGCCGAAAAGCCGATCGACTTTACCAGACTGGCCCATCCCTCTCCCGCCTCCGATGAGAAGCGCGGCGCGATCCTGGCCGACCCCGGTTTCGGCTCTGCATTTTCTGACCATATGGTGACCATCGAATGGTCGGACGATAGGGGTTGGCACGATGCAACAATCGGTCCTTACGGCCCCATCATGATCGACCCGGCCACTGCCGTGCTCCATTATGCGCAGGAAATTTTCGAAGGGCTGAAAGCCTATCGGCAGGCCGACGGCGGTATTGCGCTGTTCCGGCCAGAGGCCAATGCATCGCGTTTCAATAGCTCGGCCCGGCGGCTGGCGATGCCCGAAATGCCTCAAGACATCTTCGTCGAATCGGTACGCCAGCTTGTTTTGGCAGACCGTGAGTGGTTCCCCACTGTCGAGGGCGGATCGCTTTATCTGCGGCCCTTCATGTTTGCCAGTGAAGTGTTCCTCGGCGTGCGTCCATCAAAGCACTACAAATACATGGTCATAGCCAGCCCAGCCGGAAACTACTTCAAATCCGGAGCGCCGGCGGTTTCAATCTGGGTCAGCAAGTATTCGCGCGCAGCACCGGGCGGCACAGGTGCTGCCAAATGCGGCGGCAATTATGCAGCCAGCCTTGTGCCGCAGGCCGAAGCGATCAAACGCGGGCATGATCAGGTCGTCTTCCTTGATGCGGAACAGCACAAGTGGATAGAAGAGCTGGGCGGAATGAACCTCTATTTCGTCTTCGAAGACGGCACGCTTCTCACCCCGCAGCTGACCGGCACGATCCTGCCCGGCATCACCCGCGACAGCCTGCTGACACTGGCACGCGAAGAAGGCCTGACCGTGCGCGAAGAGCGGTATAGCATTGACCAGTGGACCGCCGATGCGAAGTCAGGAAAGCTGGTTGAATGCTTCGCCTGCGGAACCGCCGCAGTCGTAACGCCGATCGGCCACGTCGCGGGCCACGATGTCGATTTCACCATCGGTTCGGGTGGCCCGGGCCAACTCACCGGGCGGCTAAAGGACAAACTGGTAGCCATTCAGCGCGGCACCGCTGCCGATAGCCATGGCTGGGTGACGAAAATCGACTGAGCAGGCCCGCTCTACGCTTCGTCGAGTTTACGCTTCGTCGAGGCTGTATTCGTCGGCTAACGGGCCGACGGGATGCACATTGCCGAATTCGTCGGTAAAGCCGTAGTCGGCTCCCAGCTGGGCTGACCAGTAATACCGGCCGCTGCGCGCCATCAATGCAGGATCCGATGCCAGAGCCACAACTGCACGCCCGTTGTAGCGTGGGGTTTCTGGCTTGTCAGGATCGATGGCATGACCATTGGGCCAGATCGACACGGCTGCCACCCCGGTATCCTTCATATCAAGCGCCATGTCCCTGGTTAGCCGTTCAGTCGCCGACTTGCCGACACCGTAAATCACATTGTAGCGATAACGCACACCGCCCCGGCCAGTGACATTCACTATAACCGGCGTCCCGCCATGTTTAGCGGCGGTTTCGATCATCAGCGGCGCGGCATGACGGCTGGCAAAATAGGCGCTGCGCGCACCAAGATCGACCACCTGTTGCCAAAGGTCCGACGGCGTTTCCCAGAACCGCTTACCGATAAACGGCCGAAGGCGAGCGGCGGAAAAGATGCTGTTGACCAGCACATCAAGCCGCCCCTCGTCGCTCTCAACGCGCTCGAATACTTCGCCAAGGACGGCGTCCTCGGATGCGTCGCATGGAATGGCAACACCTTGTCCGCCCAATGCCTCGATCTGCTGGACCGTTTCTTCAAGGGACCCGCCGCGCTCACCCTCACCCGCGCGCAAGGTCCGTCCCAGCACATAGACTTTTGCACCTGCCGCGCCGAGTTCAACCGCAACGCCCATGCCGATACCGCGGCTGGCGCCGGCCACAACCGCAGCCCTTCCCTCAAGAGGTCTTGTCACAGTGCTTCTCCCAAAAACCCCGCCAACGGCATTCCACGGGCAATCTGGCTGGCTGTCAACATTCAACCGCGCAATCAGCGGTCTGCCGGCCCCGTCAAAACCGCGATTGGCATGCAGCGGCCCGGCGGTATAACCATACAAGCCGGGACGACCGCGAGGAGCAATCATGGCCGAAAAATATACGCCGCCCAAGGTCTGGATCTGGAACATGGAAAATGGCGGGCGCTTTTCCACGCTGAATCGGCCCATTGCCGGCGCCACCCATGAGACCGAGTTGCCGCGCGGAAAGCATCCTATCCAGCTTCACTCGATGGGCACGCCCAATGGCATCAAGGTCACCATCCTGCTGGAGGAACTGCTGGCTGCCGGGCATGAAGGCGCGGAATATGACGCATGGCTGATCGACATCATGGAGGCTGACCAGTTCGGGTCCGGTTTCGTGGAGATCAACCCCAATTCGAAAATTCCGGGCCTGCTCGACTGTTCCGGCCCGAAACCGATTCGCGTCTTCGAATCGGGTGCGATCCTGCTCTACCTTGCTGAAAAGTTCGGCGCCTTCATTCCCAGCGACCCCGCAGCGCGCGCCGAATGCTATTCTTGGCTGATGTGGCAAATGTCCACCGGGCCGGTTCTGGGCGGCGGATTTGGCCATTTCTACGACTATGCACCAGAGAAATACGAATATCCGATTGATCGCTATTCGATGGAAGCCAAGCGAATCTTCGATGTCGCCAATCAGCGTCTGGCCGATGCGGCTTATCTGGCAGGCGATGAATACACCATCGCCGACATCGCCAGTTTCGCGTGGTTGTCCTACTTCGTGCACGGCGAAGCCTATGGCGATGCCCGGACCTTTCTGGACATTGACAGCTACACGCATGTGCTTCGCTGGGTTCATGAAATTGACAAGCGCGTGCCGGTGCAACGCGGTATGAAAGTGAATGTCGACGCCCAAGGTTTCGCCAGAGAACGGCATTCTGCTGCGGATATTGACGCGGTGCTGGACTGAAGTGTTTCCAGTGGCCTTTTCAAACCGATGCTGAGCGGCTAAGTGCGCCGGATTGCTGGGGTGTAGCCAAGCGGTAAGGCACCGGTTTTTGGTATCGGCATGCGCAGGTTCGAATCCTGCCACCCCAGCCATTTTTTGCAAAACATGTGGTATTGCCGGTTCCGCTCAGGTTCGCGCGCTGGGCATGGCGCGTGATCTGCAATGGCAGTGGCATCGCGCGCTCTTGGCGAAGGGTTCATCAATGACATGTTCTGGCCCGCCATGTT
>JAHRVR010000193.1 GCA_019090585.1 Sphingomonadaceae bacterium | reverse complement strand
GCGCACCAGCATCGCAGAGGGACCAAAGCGCTCCATGGTCAGGCCGACGCCGGTGAAACGTTCTGCCTGCTCTTCCAGACGATCGCAATCGACCTCATCGAGCTCGACAACTTCGGGCATCAGTAATGCCTGTGCCTGCCCCTGAGCCTTATCGCCGGTATCGCCAGAGCGCGCCGCTTTCAGGCGTTCCAGCACGAGCCGTTCATGCGCGGCGTGCTGATCAACGATCACCAGCCCATCCTCGGCTTCCGCGACGATATAGGTTTGCGCCACTTGCCCGCGAGCAACGCCAAGCGGGTTCTCACTCGCGGCCGGGGCCGCCTCGTGCGCAACCTCAGCGCGCGCTGCCGGGCCTGTCATCACCGCTTCTTCATAGCCGCGCCAGACTTGGCCGGCTTCGCTCAGCCGTGTGCTTGGTTCACTGTGCTGCCTTGCAAACAACGATCCCAGAGTTGGCGCACCGGGTGCAGCCTGAGTCGATTCTGACTGCCAGTGAGACATCGCCGGGGCTGATGGCGACTGCGCGCTACGCTGTCCCGAAGCATCAAGCGCGTGACGCAGCGCGCCGACGATAAAACCGCGAACGAATGCCGGATCGTGAAACCGCACTTCGGTCTTCGCCGGGTGGACATTCACATCCACATCCACAGGTGAAAGTTCGAGGAACAGTGCAAGCACAGCGTGACGGTCCCGCGCGAGCATATCCGAATAAGCGCCCCGCACCGCCCCGATCAGCAAGCGGTCCTTCACCGGACGTCCATTGACGAACAGATACTGATGATCGGCCACGCCGCGATTGAATGTGGGCAGACCCGCAACTCCGGTCAATCTGGCCCAGCCCCCCGCAGGCGAAGTGGCGCCGCGCTGCGCATCTATAATAATGCCATCCTCGGCCAGCTCACGCGCGACGATGCGAGAAACGCGCGCGGCCAGTTCTTCACCGGGCTGGACCGCGATTACACGCCTGCCATCATGTTCGAGCGTGAAGCCAACATCGGGCCGCGCCATGGCGAGCCGCTTCACAATATCAAGACAGGCGGCATATTCAGACCGTGCCGAGCGCAGAAACTTGCGCCGGGCCGGGACACGGGCGAAAAGCTGCTCCACCCTGATCAGCGTTCCGGGTGGCAATGCAGCTGGCTCATCCGTTGCTACTTTTCCGTGATCGACGATTCGCCGCCAGCCTTCGTCGCTTTCGCGAGGGCGGCTTTCGATGGTCAGCTTTGAAACACTGCCGATAGATGGCAGGGCTTCTCCGCGAAAGCCAAGGGTAGAGACAAGCTCAATATGCTCGTCCGGTAATTTAGAGGTTGCATGGCGTTCAAGTGCCAAGGCCATTTCCGCCGGATCCATGCCGCAGCCATCATCAGTGACCTCGATCGAATCAAGCCCCCCGGAGGACAGCCGCACGGTAACGCAGCGCGCATCGGCATCGATTGCATTTTCAAGCAGTTCCTTCAGCGCGGAGGCGGGTCGCTCCACCACTTCGCCCGCAGCGATGCGGTTGACGAGTTCCTCTGGCAGGCGGCGAATATCGGGCATAGCAGGCAGACTAGCGACGAACTGCCGTCATTTCGAGACGGAAGGCATATCAGTCACCGGGATTCCGACACAAATTTTTGGCGTTTCGCAAAACCATAAGCTAAGCCACGCTCTCGCCAGCCTGCAGCGTCAAAGTTTCCTCGCTTTGACAGGCAGATCGATGACTTGAACAGAACACGGATCTTCGATGACCTTTTTCCTCTCGCGATTCTTCAAATTCGGCTCTCAGAACATGGCGATCGACCTTGGGACAGCCAATACGCTGGTTTACGTTCAGGACCGCGGGATCGTGCTCAATGAGCCTTCCGTCGTTGCCATCGAAACGCTCCACGGCGTAAAAAAGGTCAAAGCGGTTGGCGATGATGCCAAGCTGATGATGGGCAAGACGCCCGACAATATCGAAGCCATCCGTCCCCTGCGCGATGGCGTGATTGCCGACATCGAAATTGCCGAGGAAATGATCAAGCATTTCATCCGCAAGGTGCATGGCAAACGCAGCCTGTTCCGCTATCCTGAAATCGTGATCTGCGTACCATCGGGCTCCACTTCGGTTGAAAGGCGCGCCATCCGTGATGCCGCATCCAACGCCGGTGCAAGCCAGGTTTACCTCATCCTTGAACCCATGGCCGCCGCTATCGGCGCGGACATGCCGGTTACCGAACCGGTTGGCTCCATGGTTGTCGATATCGGCGGCGGCACGACCGAAGTGGCGGTGCTGTCGCTGCGCGGGCTTGCCTATACAACGTCGGTGCGCGTGGGCGGGGACAAGATGGACGAAGCGATCATCAGCTATGTCCGCCGCCACCACAACTTGCTGATTGGCGATGCGACGTCTGAACGCATCAAGAAAGATTACGGTGTGGCAACTGTGCCCGCAGACGGAGTTGGGGCAACGATCACGCTTAAAGGGCGCGATCTGGTCAATGGCGTACCCAAGGAAATCACAATCAATCAGGCAAATATTGCGGAAGCTCTTTCCGAACCCATCGGCGCGATCGTCGAAGGGGTGCGCATCGCACTGGAAAACACCGCACCTGAGCTGGCCGCCGACATCGTGGACCAGGGCATTGTGCTGACAGGTGGCGGCGCTCTGATCCAGGGGCTGGACGAATATCTTCGCGAAGAAACCGGTCTTCCGGTAAGCGTGGCCGAGGATCCACTCTCCTGTGTCGCGCTGGGTACAGGCAGGGCAATGGAGGACCCGATCTACCGCGGGGTCCTGATGACGGCTTGAGGCTCTGATACGGGGGGGAAACCCTGTTCCAGCGCCGCAATTAGACAGGGAGAAGGCACCTTATGGCGCCGCCGGCAAACCGGCGTTCCGGCTATTCCCGCAGGGCGCAATACAGTACCTTTTTTGGCTATCTGGCGGGTGCTCTAGGCGTCCTGATCGGTGCTGCTCTGTTGATAATCTCGATTTCAAACCCGGACTTGTTCTCCAGCTTGCGCTCCGTCGCCACTCAAACTGTCGAACCGGCAGGTGGGGTAACAGCGCGCGCTCGCGATACCGGACGCAACATCTTTGCCGTCATCGAAGGCCACGCACTTTCAGGCTCGCGCGTCAGCAAACTGCAGCGAGAGCTCGCCGAGGCAAAAGTGCGCCTTGCAGAGGCGCAAGCGGTAAAAGCCGAGAATCGCCGGCTTCAAAAGCTTCTTGGTCTGACGCGCGCCGATCCTGAACCCGTGGCAGTGACCCGGTTGACCAGCTCCACTGCATCAAGCTCACGGCGATTTGCAACGATTGGCGCAGGCCATGCGGACGGCGTGGCAAAGGGCATGCCAGTGCGATCAACCCTGGGACTGGTAGGCCGCGTGCTGAAGCCAGGCCGCTATAACTCCCAAATTCTGCTGGTCACAGATACCGAAAGTCTGGTTCCGGTACGGCGTGCGGGCGATGATGTGGCTGCATTTGCCCGCGGGCGCGGTGACGGCACCTTGCGGATCCGCCTGATCGAACTTGGTATCAATCCGTTGAAGCAGGGCGACGTCTTCGTTTCCTCGGGTGCGGGGGGGCTTTACCGGCCTGGAATCGCAATTGGCGTGGTGACCACGGTAACAACCGATGGCGCCATCGCCCGCGTCCTGAGCAACCCTGCGGCATCGGATTTCGTCATCGTCGATCCGGTCAATACGCTCAATAACAGGAAACTGGCACAGACTGCTGCGGACGGCGGCGACGAATGAACCCGAAGCGCCCCGCGCAATCCAGCAGCGGATTCTTTCGCAGGCGGATAAATCGCGAACCCTCGCCCCTTCTTGCGATCGGCCTGCCATGGCTTTCCATTGTCCTCGCATCGGTCATGATGACCATCGTCGTCGTCGCCTCGGCTCCGATCGTGCCGCCACTCGGTTTCCTGGCCTTTATCGCATGGCGCCAGCTCCGGCCCGGCCTGCTTCCCGTGTGGGCAGGTCTGCCGCTGGGCATCGTGGATGATCTCTTCAGCGGCCAACCTTTCGGCAATGCGGTAATGCTCTGGTCGCTGGCGGCAATCGCGCTGGAGATTCTTGAGGCCCGGCTGCCCTGGCGTAATTTTCTGACCGAATGGGTGGTAGCGGGCACATTGATCGCAATTTACATTGGCTGCGGCCTCCTGTTGGCCAACTTCACCGCCGCTTCAACGCCATTCCTTTTCGTTATGCCGCAGATCTTGCTTTCAATCCTGATCTATCCGCTTGTGGGGCGCGTTGCCGCGTTTATCGATCGCATCCGGCTGATCCCTGTCGTGGAAGTGAGGTAATGGCTCTGGGCAAGCGACCGGCCAGAACCAAAGCCATGCTTCGTCATAGTTTTGACCGTCGCAGCATGGTGCTCGGGTCAATTCAGGGCGGGATCGGCGTGCTGCTCGCCGGGCGGCTGACTTATCTTGCCATTGCACAAAACGAGAAATACGAGCTGGAGGCCGAGAGCAACCGGGTAAACCTGTCACTGATCCCGCCGCGCCGCGGCTGGATTCTCGACAGACGGGGCAATCCACTTGCTTCCAACAAGGCTGATTTTCGCGTCGATGTCATCCCTGACCAGATGACAGATAACGCCCAGACAATCGCAGAGCTTGGAGTCCTTCTCCAGCTTACTGCGATTGAAATTGAAGACCTTGGTGAGAAGATCAGACAATCCAATGGTTTTACCCCGGTCGAAGTGGCTTCGGGCCTTGAGTGGGAGCGGTTTGCTGCGGTCAGTGTGCGCCTCCCCGACTTATCTGGCGTCGTCACCCAGCGTGGCTATTCGCGATATTATCCGACTGGCCCATCTGTCGGTCATCTTCTCGGCTACGTTGGTTCAGTCTCACCTGAGGAATGGAAAGCCGAAGACAAGACCCCGCTGCTGATCACCCCTGGTTACAAGATCGGAAAGGATGGCATCGAAAAGCAATTTGAAATGCCACTGCGCGGAAAGCCCGGCGGGCGGCGCGTGGAGGTTACGGCCGGGGGCCGCATTGTACGCGATCTTGAGACAAGGGACGATGTGCCCGGCAAGCCGGTGCAGCTGACCATCGATGGTCCCTTGCAGGATTATGCTGCGCGCCGGATTGGCCTTGAGTCGGGTTCCTGTGTGGTGATGGACTGCCACACCGGCGACATCTTATGTGCATCTTCCATGCCCAGTTTCGATCCCGGCAGTTTCTCCGAAGGGATCGGGCGGATCGAATGGAAGATGCTGCGCGAAGACGATCACGTTCCCTTGCGCAACAAAGTGTTGAGGGGCCTCTATCCACCCGGATCAACGATCAAGCCCATGGTGGCCCTCGCCTTCATGAAAGCCGGTCTGGACCCAGAGGAATCGGTACATTGCGGTGGGGGCCTGAAAGTGGGCAACCGGGTTTTCCATTGCTGGGCACGGGGCGGTCATGGCCAGGTCAACATGGCCAGGGGCATCCATCAGAGCTGCGACGTCTATTTTTACCACTTCGCTCAGAAAATCGGCATGGACAAAATCGCACAAATGGCGCGCCGACTGGGCCTGGGGCAGGAGTTTCCGCTTCCGGTTGCGGGTCAGTCCTATGGCACGGTGCCCGACCCGGAGTGGAAACTGCGCAAATACGGCAAGGAGTGGCAGAACTTCGATACCGTCAATGCCACGATCGGTCAGGGCTACATGCTCGTCAATCCGCTTCAGCAGGCCGTGATGACTTCACGCATTGCGAGCGGAAAAGAAATCATGCCCAGACTTCTTCTGACCAAGAAAACGCCAGATTTCCCTTCGCTCGGCATTGCGCAGGAACATCTCGATTTCGTCCATCAGGCAATGTCAGATGTGGTCAACGGTCCCGGCACCGCCGGACGGGCGCGCCTGCCGCTTGAAGGGATCAAGATGGCCGGAAAAACCGGCACCGCGCAAGTTGTCAGCCTAAGCGTCAGCGGCGGCAAGACCGGCCCGTGGAAATACCGGGATCACGGCCACTTCATTGCCTTCGCTCCCTTTGACAAGCCGCGCTATGCCTGTGCGGTTGCGATCGAGCATGGTGGTGGCTCCAGCTCAGCCTATCCAATCGCACGCGATGTCATGACGTTCCTGTTTGATCCGGCCAAAGCACTGGAAAAACTGCATCGCTACGAAGAGCAATGGGGCGGGACGGCCCAGGAACGGCTCGACCGAAAATACGCCGAATATGCAATGGAACAAAGCGCGCCTCTGGCAAATCCCGCGTCGGGCGAAACGGACGTTCAGAACAGATGAGCCAGTCATTCGTCCCCGATCCGGTTGCGCGGCAACCATGGCAGGTCATCGCGCCGCTGCTTGCACTGGTATTGCTGGGGGCCGCAGTGCTCTATTCGGCTGCGGGTGGCTCGATGGCTCTCTACGCCACTTCGCATCTGGTGCGCTTCGCCCTGTTCTTCGCCATGGCACTGGTGATGTCGCGGATACCGGAAAGCTGGTACCGGGCACTCGCTTATCCTGCCTATGGCGGGGTAATGGTCCTGCTCGTACTGGTAGAGCTGCTTGGCGCGATGGGCGGCGGCAGCCAACGCTGGCTCAATCTGGGGTTTATGACCCTGCAACCATCAGAATTGATGAAGCCGGTGATCGTGCTGGTTCTTGCAGCGTTCTATCATACATTGCCGGCCGCCATGACGGCGAGCTGGCGCGGTCTGCTCCCAGCCCTCGCCTTGATCGGCGCGCCAACCGCCCTCGTCATCTTGCAGCCCGACCTTGGCACTTCGCTGGCGATATGCTTCGGCGGCTTTGTCATCATGTTTATTGCCGGCTTGCCGCTACGCTGGTTCCTTGGCGCCGGCGCGGCAGCCGCAGTCATTACCCCGATCGCCCTTTTTACCTTGCTCCATGACTATCAGCTCCGGCGTGTTACGACTTTTCTTGATCCGGAAAGCGATCCGCTGGGCGCCGGATACCACATCACCCAGTCCAAAATCGCTATCGGTTCGGGCGGGATGTTCGGCAAGGGATTCGAAAATGGTTCGCAAAGCCATCTTGATTACCTTCCCGAAGCGCACACAGATTTCGTTTTCGCGACAATGGCTGAGGAATGGGGCATGCTTGGGGGCTTGTTCGTCCTGCTCGTGTTTGGCCTGATTCTGCGCTGGGGAATGGTCGTGGCGCGCAACGGAACGGATCGCTTCTCCCGCTTGCTGGCCGCCGGAATGACGGCAACGATCTTCTTCTACGCCGCTGTGAACCTGATGATGGTGATGGGCCTTGCCCCCGTTGTCGGTATCCCGCTGCCCTTCATGAGCCATGGCGGATCGTCGATGCTGACTGTGATGATCTGTTTCGGCACGATCATGGCGGTTGAGCGCTGGAGTGCGAAGCCCAGAACATTCACCTGAACGCGCAATAATTTTCGCTTTTATTCACTCGCGCAATCGCTATATCGACCGCTCCCGATGATTCGGGTGGGGCCATAAGCCCAAGTGTGGACGCATAGCTCAGTTGGTAGAGCAGCTGACTCTTAATCAGCGGGCCCTCGGTTCGAGCCCGAGTGCGTCCACCACTTTTTTAATGACATATGAGAAACGCAATATTGGGCATCTTCGCTCAAGCTACACGGACAGTCAGTTATAGGGGCGAGAGAGGGCAAATCCGGCGCATAGCCTAATGCGCCAGTCTGCCAACGAGCGTTGCTTCCTCTTGTAAGAAAACGGAGGGCAGAGCTCGTCCTCACCCGGCGACTTCCCCCTAACCAACAGCCTCTTCTTCCTCAACTGCTTTTCGAAGTCTTGGTGCCGGCGCTTGCCATGCCTTAAGCTGGCCGAAGACTTGCTCATAAAAGTCGATCGCGAGTTGTTCCAACTCAACAATAATTGTTTTCCGACCGGCGAATTTACGACCGTCAGCCATTCGCATGAGGATCGAAAAGCCGTGTGGCAACAGGCGACGGTCGGGGTGGCTGTGTAGTCCCGGATTATCCCGAGCTTCAGCCAATGAGCTTTCCATAGTTTTTGCTCGTCCAGGCCAATGTGACAGAAGCCTTGTGGTTTCACCATCGGCTTCAACGAGCTGACTCAGTATCCAGTTTAAACGTGAGGCCTGCCTTACCTTGTCTTTTGGCGCATCGAGTGTGGCAACAGCGCGCAAGGTTCTACTCGCCAGGTCCGCCTCCAAATGTAGCGGAGCAGCCGCATCGGGCACAATCAGCGTTGCCGAAAGCAAAGATTTTGCGGATAGCAATTTGGAATCGGCCGCGACCCTTTCCTGCGGATTCGACTTCTGTTTCGCAGGCAGCTTAATATCAACGTGGGCCCCAGTCTTTCGGGTCAACAACAGGCAAAGGTCACGCAGTTCGGAGTGCCAACTTTCTATCACTGCCGATACATCGTCACCGGCCTTGGGTATCGGCACGCCGCTTTTCATTCGGTCAAGCAGATTTGGCCAAGACGTCGCCATTTGTGTAAATCTCTGCAGTCCGGCACTCGGGTGTATAAAAAACCTCTCGAGTTCGTCGAATATGAACCGATGGTCGTCATCCTCGACTTCCCCACCTTCGCTCAGGACGTTCAAGGTGGTCAGGAACGAATACCATGAAAAGTGATGAAGCTTGACCCTTCTGGTCAGCTTGCGGTCAACAATGATCGGGCTGATGTCCGGCGAGGAGGTGAAGTCATTTGAGATTGTGATAACGGCGTCAATTCCGACCTCTCGCGCGAGTCTGAGATAGGCTTCGACCTGTTCGGTTCCCGGCGAGCTATTGCCGATCTTAGCCTCAACAAATGCGCGCCAAACGCTCTTGCCGGTCCTCACAACGATTAGACCGTCTGGCCTTTGTTTGCCCTCATTAATGTTGGGGAACGTGACTTCAGTATAGGCTGATACATCCGCCCTTGGCCCAACGCGCCTGCCAATCTTTCCCAATATCGCATTAGAAAAATCTGGGATATGGGCTAGGCAGGCTAACATTACTGACAGCGTGCGACCCTCGCGCGAGCTTTCCGATAGTACAGGGAACAACCGAGCCGTTTCACCTAGGCCGTCAATGTCAGTAATATTTTCCATTTTACCCCGGCTCATCGTTTATTAACTAGGTTAGCAGGTCTTGTATAGATTCAATACATTACAATCAGCGCAGGCCGCCCAAAGGCCTATGAACACCACCGCGTTTGACCGGCAGTGGCCGATATGCGAACCGGCAATAATGTCAGTGCCCGGCAAATCGCGATGAAATCCTCCCCGTCCCGCAAGGAGCTTGATCAGCTGTCCGCGATGTTCAACGCTGGCCGCTTACCGCAGGTTCTGGAACAGGCAGGCCGCCTCGTCACGCAATATCCGCAATGTGCAGAGCTCCTTATTATGCTCGGCGCGGCCAACTTGCGGATGAACCAATTCGGCAAAGCAGCCGATGCCTGCTCCCGCGCCGTGAAGATTGAGCCGAACAGCCCCTCGGCGCTCAGCAATCTGGGGATTGCGCTCAAAGAGCTGGGGAGGATCGATGAGGCGATAGATGCGCTGCAAAGAGCGGTCAGGGCGAAGCCCGATTTCACCCCTGCGCGTTTCAATCTTGCCAACGCGTTGCGGGAAAATGACAATCCCGGGGAAGCTGTCAAAGCCTATCACAAAGTTCTCGCCGTCAGACCGAACGATGAACGCGTGCATCTTGGCCTCGGGCGCGCTCAATATGACCTTGAGCAGTTCGAGAAAGCAGCACAATCTTATCGGTCGGCTCTCCGTATCAATCCGGATAACCCAGTGGCTCCTGG
>JAHRVR010000192.1 GCA_019090585.1 Sphingomonadaceae bacterium | reverse complement strand
TTTTTCTGTCTGCGCTTTCAATCGGGTCGGGGTTCGACCGTGATATGGCGGTGCTTTCTACCAACGAAGCGCAAGCCGCGCGGCTTGCGCTGGCTTTGCGTTCCGGCGGGCTCAATCCTGAAGCCGTGCAAGAACAGTGTCTGGCTTTTCACCCTGATCTGGATTTTCCCGATGGGTTTGAATGTATCGGGGCTGACCGTGCGGCGGCGATTCTCGCTTCCGGCGGCAGCTATCCCGGAGAGTGATGATGGCGAGTGACGAGGCCGATCTGGCCCGCGCCGTCACGGACGGTGAGGATCGGCTGATCTGCGCTGAAGAGCCGTTGGCTGGCCTGCAACTGCAATGCGGCGGTGAATTGCCAGGGCGGATCGCCATTCCATCATTGCTGGAGACGGTTCGCAAGGCCCGCCGTTATCAGCTCAAGCTTGGGCGAAATATACAAGCGCACAATGCCGATGAGGCCGTTGACGTTTGGGTGGAAGTTGCACCCCGGCAAGACGGTGATCCGGGGTGCGATATCAGCTTCGGAGGCTGGCGGGCTTCCCCTCTACCGGCCGAAGACGATGAAAATGTTGCGATTCAGCGAGAGGTGGTGGATCGGCAAGTGGCCGAATTCAGCGCCTTGCTCGATAGTGAGCAGCGCACCCTCGTGGTCGAGAATTGCGCGCCCGATCTTTGCGGACTTCACGAGGAAATGGCATCGGCGCTCGGTCGGCATTGGACCGACTTCGTTTCAATCAAGGGGCTTAGTCATCGTCAACCGGTGCACTGGCGACTTCTTGACGGTGCCATGCTGTCTATAGCCGGGTCTGACCGAGACTGGCGGGTGGCGTTGCTCCCGAAGTGGGCTGGCGAGACCGAACCGGGAGGCTTCGAGCTTCTGCTGGTCGCGGAACAGCCTTTACCCCTGACGCCAGACGAAAATTCGTCGCAGCCTGAAGCAAGTGGAGCGAAGAGCCAGATGATCGGCCGGGAAATCGCGCCAGTCCTGCGGCAGCCGATTGCACGGATTATCGCCAATGCGGAAACCATACGCGCCCGTCTTGCTGGTCCGCTTGCTGATGATTACGCGCAGTACGCCGCCGATATTGCCAATGCCGGGCAGTTACTGCTGGGGCTGCTGGGCGATCTTTCCGATCTCGAAGTGGTTGAGGCACATGATTTCGCGACAGCTCCCGACCGGATTGACCTTGCGACGGTGGTTCGTCAGGCGGCCGGTATTCTGGGGGTGCGGGCCAATGAAAAGGCAATAACGATCGATGTGCCAGGGCACGGCGATACCCTTTTCGCTACCGCGGAATTTCGCCGTGTTCTCCAGATACTGATGAATGTGATCAGCAATGCTATTCGCTATTCGCCTGAAGATTCGCAAGTATGGGTCAGGCTGGAAGACGCTGGAGAAAAAGCACGCGTGATCATTGCCGATCAGGGGCCGGGCATGACGCCAGAGCAAGCTTTGGTGATATTTGAAAAATTTGAGCGGCTAGGCCGCAGTGATGATGGAGGCTCGGGCCTGGGCCTTTACATCTCGCGCCGGCTTGCCCGTGCGATGGGCGGAGAGCTCTCCGTGGATAGCGCGCCGGGGCAGGGCGCGCGCCTTATCCTCGATTTGCCTGCTGCGCCTGCCGAAACAGACTGATCTTGAGTCAAACGGCTTTGCGCGTTCGCCGTGAAAGCCAGACCAGTCCCAGACCGATCACGGTCAGGATCAGGCCATTAACAGCCCATTGCCGGTCAGCGAGCATGAAGCTCGAAGCCGGCCACATCACGATGCCCAGTCCTTGTCCTATCCACAGCAGACCCATAAGCGCTGCAAGGACGCCGATGCATGCCATCAAGAGACGCAGAATCTTCAAACCAACCTTAGCGATTGCCGATCGGCGAGTAATCGCGCTGCGTCGGGCCAGTGTAGAGCTGGCGTGGCCGGCCAATTTTCTGGCCGGGATCGGAGATCATTTCATTCCACTGTGCTACCCAGCCAACAGTGCGGGCAAGCGCAAAGAGCACGGTGAACATCGTTGTCGGGAAGCCAATCGCGGAAAGGATGATTCCAGAATAAAAGTCAACATTCGGGAACAGCTTCTTCTCGATGAAATAGTCATCGCTTAAAGCCAGTTCCTCAAGCCTCATGGCCGTCTCGAACAGTGGATCATCCACTTTCAACGCGTCAAAAACCTCGCGAACGGTGGATTGCATCACTGTCGCGCGCGGATCGTAATTCTTATAGACCCGGTGGCCAAAGCCCATCAGGCGGAACGGGTCATTCTTGTCTTTCGCGCGCTCGATGAAATGCGGGATCTTGTCGGGCGTGCCAATCTCGCGAAGCATGTTGAGCGCCGCTTCATTGGCGCCGCCATGTGCCGGACCCCACAGGCAGGCAATGCCCGCTGCGATACAGGCAAATGGGTTTGCGCCGGAAGAACCTGCAAGTCGCACCGTTGAGGTCGAAGCGTTTTGCTCGTGGTCGGCATGGAGGATGAAGATCCGGTCCATCGCCTGTTCAACCGCCGGGTGCAGCTCATATGGTTCGGCCGCGACGCCAAAAGTCATGCGCATGAAATTGCCGGTATAGCTCAGCGAATTGTCAGGCGAGACGAAAGGCTGACCGATCGAATACTTATAGGCCGCAGCCGCGATCGTGGGCATCTTGGCGATCAGGCGGTGCGAGCTGATCTTGCGGTGTTGCGGGTCAGAAATATCGGTCGAATCATGATAGAATGCAGAGAGCGCACCAACGACGCCGCACATGATCGCCATCGGATGGGCATCACGGCGAAAGCCGCGATAGAATTGCATCAGCTGCTCGTGCAGCATCGTGTGACGGCTGATCGTATATGTGAAGTTGTCCAGCTTTTCGGCGGTTGGCAACTCGCCGTTCAGCAGCAGATAGGACACTTCCATGAAGCTGGAATTTTCCGCCAGCTGGCCGATGGGATACCCGCGGTGCAGCAGCACGCCTTCCTCGCCATCGATATAAGTCAGTGCGCTTTCGCAACTTGCCGTGGACGTGAAACCGGGATCGAAAGTGAACATCTTGGTTTGGGCATACAGCTTGCGAATGTCGATCACGTCGGGGCCAACACTGCCCTTCAGGACAGCATTATCTGTGACCATCCCGCCCACGCTGATCTTTGCTTGCTCACCCACCTCTACATACTCCCTATTATTATGACCCGGCGGAAACCGTGGCCTGGGCGGCGATGCGCGCCAGGCTCTCGTCCCGTCCGAGAAGAACCAAAACATCGAAAATTCCTGGCGAGGTCGTTTGACCCGTCAGCGCTGCTCGCAGCGGTTGTGCAAGCTTGCCAAAACCCAGCCCAAGCTGTTCGGCCTTTTCTTTTAGACTGGCTTCCAAGCTCTCGATTGTCCAGACCGTTTCGGTCTCGAGGTGCTCATGGACCGCCGCAAGCCGCCCACGCGCATCGTTGTCGAGCTGCTTTTCTGCCTTTTCGGTCAGTGTCAGCGGGCGCTGGGCAAACAGGAACGCAGCAGCGTCTGCCAGTTCATTAATATCTTTGGCGCGAACCTTCAGCACCGGCATTGCCCTGGCGAGGAGTGCCGTGTCCGGTTTTCCATCCATACGTGCCGACACTAGTTCGGTCAGCCGTGCATCGTCGGCATCGCGCAAGTAAATTCCATTGAGATTCTGTAGCTTGGCAAGGTCAAAGCGGGAAGGGGACTGGCCGATACCTGAAAGTTCAAACAGCTCGATGGCCTTGTCGCGGGAAATCACTTCCTCGTCGCCATAGCCCCATCCGAGCCTGAGCAGATAATTAAACAACGCCTCGGGCACGATGCCCATTTCATCGCGATAGGTTTCAATGCCCAGCGCCCCGTGGCGCTTTGAAAGCTTGGCCCCATCCGCACCGTGAATGAGCGGGATATGGGCATAGACCGGCACGGCCCAGTTGCCTTCGATCTCATTCATTGCCGTGATGATGGGTAATTGACGGAATGCATTGTTCAGGTGGTCATCACCGCGGACAATATGGGTGCAGCCCATGTCATGATCGTCCACAACCGCAGCGAGCATATAAGTTGGTGAGCCATCCGATCTTAGAATGATGTAATCATCAATCTCTGCGTTGTTAACTCTGACGGTGCCCTGCACGGCATCATCAATAACCGTTTCACCCTCATTGGATGTCTTTACCCTCACGACGAAGGGCGCGCCTGCCGGAGCATGTGACGGATCGCGGTCACGCCAGCGCCCATCATAACGAAGGGGCTGTTTGGCTGCGCGCTGCGCGCTGCGCATCTCCTCCAGTTCAGCTTGCGTCGCGTAGCACCGATAAGCATGGCCGTTGGCAAGCAGTGCCTCGGCAACTTCGACATGGCGAGCGCCGCGTTCGGACTGAAAAACCGGGTCTTCGTCCCATTCAAGCCCAAGCCACTCCAGGCCGCTGAGTATCGCGTCAATCGCCTGCTGGGTTGAGCGCGCCCGGTCCGTGTCTTCGATTCTAAGCAGGGCCTTGCCGCCGTGATGACGGGCAAACAGCCAGCTGAACAAGGCGGTGCGGGCGCCGCCAATATGAAGAAATCCCGTGGGTGAGGGAGCAAATCGCGTAACAACAGGGCGATCCAATGCCTGCCCGTTGTTTACGCCATTGCTTGCCATTGCCCGTCTCTTCCTGTCCTGTCGTTCCATGGCCAGCACAGCCACGCAAACCGATCAATTGGATAGTGCCCGCGCCAAGGGCGCTGCACTGCAACATGGCACTTGGCGTAGGCAGGACCACTTGTCGAGAGTTTTGGCCCTTTTTGAACGATTTCTTGCCGATGCCGGTTTTGACAGAGCGCCCTGGCTGGCCGTCGCTTTTGCGGCCGGTATCGGAGCGTGGTTTGGCCTGGCCACATCATGGCAGTGGCTCGGCCTCCTGAGCCTGTGCATTGCCATTACCACTATGGCATCCGGATTTCTTAGATCAGATGGCAATTTTCCCTTTTTAAGGCAGTTACTTATCACTGTTCCTCTGTTTGTTGCGGCAGGGTGCATGACCGTTTGGGCAAAGTCTTCGCTGGTGGGCCCGCCCGCGCTTGAGCGGCCGACGGTTGGCTGGCTCGATGCACGGATTCTTGAAAGGACAGAACAGCCAGCGCATGGCCGGATCAGACTTGTTCTGGCGACGCGAATCCCGGGTTTGGGTCCGAGTTCTGGCAACGGCACAAAAGTTCGTGTCAACCTGGCTCAGGATCTTGATCAATCCGGCCTGAGACCTGGCGCCGTTATCAGGGTCCGGGCGAGGTTGATGCCGCCAGCGCCACCGATGCTGCCGGGCGGCTATAATTTTGCCCGAAAGGTGTGGTTTTCCGGCCTTTCTGCGACCGGAAGCGTTATCGGGCCGGTGCAAATTCGGTCTCCGGGGGATCGGGGCAGGGGGCTTGATCTTCTACAGGCGTCATTGTCGCACCATGTCAGGAATCGGGTGGAGGGATCGGGCGGCGCGATAGCCGCCACTCTGGCGAGCGGAGATCGCGGTGCGATTGCCGAAGAAGATGCGCAGGCCATGCGCGATTCCGGCCTGGCGCACCTTCTGTCAATCAGCGGGCTGCACGTTAGCGCGGTTATCGGTGTTACATATCTGTTGGCTATGCGCATGCTCTCATTGTCTACATGGCTCGCACTGCGCGTGCGCCTTCCGATCCTTGCTGCCGCAATGTCGGCGCTTTCCGGGGTGTTTTATACGCTGTTGACCGGGGCCGAAGTCCCGACGGTGCGATCATGCATCGGCGCCCTGCTGGTTTTGGCCGCTCTTGCGCTTGGCCGTGAAGCGCTTTCACTAAGGGTTCTGGCCGTCGCTGCTTTTGTTGTTTTACTACTTTGGCCCGAAGCGCTGGTCGGCCCAAGCTTCCAGATGAGTTTCGCGGCAGTCATTGCGATTGTGGCGCTGAGCCAGAGCGAGCGTGTTCGCAAATATCTCGCCCCCCGTGAGGAGGGTTGGGGTGCGCGAGGCGTGCGTTATGTGGGGATGTTGCTGCTGACAGGTATCGTGATCGAAGTGGTGCTGATGCCAATCGGTCTCTACCATTTTCACCGCTCCGGAGTTTACGGAGCCCTGGCAAATGTCATCGCCATTCCGCTGACGACACTGGTCATCATGCCGATGATCGCTCTCTCGCTTTTTCTCGACATAGCCGGGGCTGGTGGGCCAGCCTGGTGGTTGGTGGATAAGGCCCTGAGCGGACTACTCGGCCTTGCGCATTGGGTGTCTGCGCGCCCCGGTGCTGTAACGGTCATGCCTGCGATGGGAGTCGGTAGTTTCTTGTTGTTCGTTGCGGGCGGTCTGTGGCTGGCGCTTTGGCGCAGCCGGCTGAAATTCATCGGTCTGGTCCCTGCGGCGATAGGCACCTTTGGCCTTGCCACCCTGGCGCCGCCCGACATTCTTATTTCCGGCGATGGCCGCCATGTCGGGATTAGTGAACCGGGAAATGCAGGATTGCTGGTTCTTCGGGACAGTCGCAGCAGTTATGTCCGGGATAACCTGACCGAGATTGCAGGCATGAATGGAGATATAAGCCTGCTGTCGCAATGGGATGGTGCCCGCTGCAGCAGGGATATTTGTATCGTTACGCTAGGGCGGGACGAGCGCGACTGGCACTTGTTGATCGTGCGAAGCCGCGATTGGGTTCCCGAAAGGGCACTGGCGGCAGCTTGCGACCGCGTCGACATCGTTATCGCCGATCGTTGGCTGCCTGCGTCGTGCCGTCCGAAATGGCTGAAGGCCGATCGCTCCATGCTCACGCGCAGCGGTGGCCTCTCGATACATCTCGGCGACCGGCGGGTCACCGCGGTGTCGCAGGAGCAAGGCGAACACGGATGGTGGCACGGCCGCCAGGATTGACGCACTGCTTGGCCCCGCAGACGGAAGGGACCGCCCTGCGCAGTCCGCCCGTGCTCCTTGCCGAGCCTAATTGTAGCGGCGCAGCAATCCGGCCAGCTTACCTTGCACGACCACCTCGCCGGGCTGATAGACTTGCGGTTCATAGGCGGAATTGGCTGGATCAAGACGGACCTTCCCGTCTTCGCGGCGCAGATATTTGAGCGTTGCTTCCTCACCGCGGACCAGTGCCACAACGATTTCACCGTCACGCGCAGAATCGGTCCGCCGCACGAGGGCAAAATCACCATCGAAAATGCCGGCATCAATCATCGAATCACCAGATACTTCGAGCGCGTAATGCTCGCCTGAACCAAGCAATGCTGCCGGAACAGGCAAAGTCGACTGACCTTCGAATGCTTCGATCGGGACACCTGCCGCGATCCGCCCATGCAAGGGGATTTCGATGACATCGTTAGCCGGTGCCGGGGTAGTATTCCGGGACGAGGCCGCAATTGGTCGATCGTTTGCATTGGCCGGCTCGGGCCTTGCAGACTTGCTGGTGATGTCCTCAGGCTCACGAATGACTTCAAGCGCGCGGGCGCGATTGGGCAGGCGGCGGATGAAACCGCGTTCCTCCAAAGCTGAAATAAGGCGGTGGACACCGGACTTCGATTTCAGGTCGAGCGCTTCCTTCATCTCTTCAAAGCTTGGAGAAATACCGGATTCCTCAAGCCGAATCTGGATAAAACGGAGCAGTTCATGTTGCTTGCGCGTCAGCATCGTTCGCTCGCCTCCCCGGGGCAATTTGGTGAACAGATGTGGAACAGTTAAGCAACAATCATGGGGAGGTCAAGCGATTCCGCCATTCTGGAGCAGATAGGCGAAAACTTCATCGCCGCTCTGTCCCGCAGGCGCTTGGGCGGGCCTGTCGATCAGCACGTTACTCGCCGCGAGAGAGGCGAGGGCGCCGCTGTCCTGAACGGTTTGGACCGTGATGGATTGCCCATCCCACACACCGCGCAGAAATTCACGCCGCTTGCCATTTGCTCGGACCGGCCCGCCCAGCCTGCTGAGAAACCGCTTTGGAACCGGGGCCGCCGCGCCCAGCAGGGTGCGGACCAACGGCAGGAGAAACAGATAAGCGGTGACGTGGCTGGACACCGGGTTGCCCGGTAAGCCTAGAATGATCTGAGGGCCTTCTGCCCGTTGACGGGTGGCGACAAGCAGCGGTTTTCCGGGCTTGATCGCAATGCGCCAGAAATCGATCTGTGCTCCCACGGCCTCCAGCGCGGGACGGACAAGATCGTGATCGCCGACAGAAGCCCCGCCGCTGGTGACGATGATGTCACAATCGGCGGCTTCGGCAAATGCATCGGTCAGCGCATTGAGCTTATCCGCGACCGGCCCGATCCGGTGCGCATCGCATGCAAGTGAATTGACCATTGCGAGTAACATCGCGCCGTTGCTCGCCGGGATCTGGTGTTCAGCGAGGCGCTCAGGATTATTTGAAAGCTCGTCGCCGCTGTCGATAATTGCGATGCGAGGAGGGCGGCGCACGGGAAGCTGGGCATGGCCCGCCGATATTGCGAGCGCGACTTGCGCTGGCCCGATCCTCGATCCGAGAGGCAGGACTGTATCCCCATTTGCGAAGTCCAGCCCCTTGCGGCGAATATGTTTTGAGGGCGGCACCGGAAGCTGGCCATGGAGCGTAATGTCGTTTGCGCTGCGCGTGATATCCTCTTGCAGGATCACGCAGCCGGCACTTTGGGGAAGTAGTGCGCCTGTGGCGATGCGGATCGCCTGGCCGCGTTCCACGGCATTGCCACACGGATGGCCAGCGGCACTTTCGCCAATCACAGACCATGGCCCGGCCAAATCGTCATCCCTAACCGCATATCCGTCCATTGCTGAAAGATCAGCTGCCGGCTGAGTCCGCATGGCGCAAAGCGGTTCGGCCAGATATCTGCCAACCGAATGCTCGACATCGAGCTGTTCAATGGCAAGCGGACTGGCGAGAGCGAGCAGGCGGGTTTGCGCTTCTTCCAACGGCAATGGCGGCACTTTGCCCATCAACTGGCGTCCTTTGCGCGCCATATCCCGGATTTTCCGCCGCGCTTTTCGATCAGCCGCACATCTTCGATTACCATGCCCTTATCAAGCGCCTTTGCCATGTCATAGATCGTCACCAGGGCAATCGTTGCTGCGGTAATGGCTTCCATTTCGACGCCGGTTTTGCCGGTTAGCGAGGCGCTTGCCGTGGCGCGGATCGCATCCTGTTCATATGCAAAGTCGAGCGCGATCGAATCGAGCGCGAGTGGATGGCACAGGGGAATGAGTTCGGCGGTCTTCTTGGCCGCCATGATCCCGGCAATGCGCGCTGTGCCAAGAACATCGCCTTTTGGGGCATTGCCCGCCCGGATGGCGGCAAGCGAGGTATCGGACATGCGAATTCGTCCGGATGCAACGGCAAGGCGCTGGCTTTGCGATTTAGCGCCGATGTCGACCATCCGCGCATTTCCGTCCCGGTCGATATGGGTAAGCCCGTCTGGGTTCGAAGGATTGTTCATAAGTGCCTCATGCCAGAGCTCTTAGCGATAAAACAGAGTGCGCGGGCGATGGATTTCATTGCGGCAGTGTGCGAGTGAAACATTTCTCACGGTCTCTAAGGCAAGGCATTCATGCGGACATGGCGGTTCGAAGATGGCGGGTTTCTGGCGCTGATCCTTGTGATCACGGTGGCTTTTGCTTGGCTTGCGGTGCCCTTCTTCGGCTCAATCTTGTGGGGCGTGATCGTCGCCATCGTCTTCAGGCCGGTCTATCTGTGGCTCCAGACCCGGCTCGGCGGACGGAGTAATCTGGCTGCCGCTCTGTGTCTGTTGCTGATCCTGGCGCTCGTAATTCTGCCAGCCTTCCTGCTGGGTATAAGCCTGATTCAGGAAGCGGCGGATCTCTATGGCCGGCTGCAATCCGGGGATATCAATCTGGCGGAAATGTTCGACACGGTTCGAAATTCCTTGCCGGACTGGGCCGATGATCTGATGGTTTCTGCTGGCTGGACCGACCTGGCGGCCGCGCGTGCCATATTTGGCTCAAGCCTTGCCACACTGCTTGAGAATATCGCTGGGCGGGCATTGTGGTTCGGGCAAGGCGCGCTGCAACTCCTCGCATCGCTGGGTGTCATGCTCTATCTGGCGTTCTTCCTGCTGCGAGACGGTCTGGATGTAGGGCGCAAGGTCAAGCATGCACTGCCGCTGCGCCCCAGTGTGCGCAACCAGCTTATCGAGCATTTTCTCGTTGTGATCAGGGCGACGATGCGCGGAACGGTGGTCGTCTCGGTATTGCAAGGTCTTGTTGGCGGGCTGATCTTTTGGCTGCTGGGCATTGATGCGCCGATCTTGTGGGGCCTGCTGATGGCGCTGTTCTCGTTGTTTCCCGCGGTCGGCACGGGTGTCGTGTGGGTGCCCGTTGCGATTTACCTGCTGGCTACCGGCGAATATCTGGACGGCGGAATCCTGGTCTTCTGCGGTCTCTTTGTCATCGGCCTGATAGATAACATCCTGCGGCCGATCCTGGTCGGGCACCAGGCGAAGATGCCGGAATTTGTCGTGCTGATCTCAACTGTTGCAGGACTGAAGCTGATGGGCCTCAATGGGATCGTCATCGGGCCGATCATTGCCGCGTTGTTCATCGCCGTGTGGAGAATCGTTGCCAGCCAACGGCCATTTGATGAGGAGAGCGCGGCGAATTAGTCTTCGAGAAGTTCTCGCGTCGCGGCCTCAACATCTGCCTGCCGCATCAAGCTTTCGCCAACCAGAAAACAGCGGGTTCCCGATTGTGACAGTCTGACGAGATCGCCATGCGAGCCGATACCGCTTTCGCTGACCAGCGTTGCACCTTCCGGAGCCAGCGGGGCGAGCCGCTCTGTCACGGCGATATCGGTAACAAATCGCCGTAAATCGCGGTTGTTGACGCCGATCAGCCGAGACTTCAGCCGGGATGCGCGCTCCATCTCTGCTTCATTGTGAACCTCGACAAGCACGTCCATGCCGCGCTCGATTGCCGCAGATTCAATCTCGGCCATCATTGGATCTTCCAACGCGCCGACGATGATCAGAATCGCATCGGCGCCAATCGCGCGCGATTCGGCCACTTGCCACGGGTGAATCATGAAATCCTTGCGCAGGACTGGCAGTGCGCATGCTGCGCGGGCCTCTATCAGAAAATCCTCATGCCCTTGAAAATAGGGCGCGTCGGTCAGCACTGAAAGACATGCCGCGCCGCCGGTCTCATAGGCACGGGCGTGGTCTGCCGGGCAGAATTCATCGCGGATCAGCCCCTTGGATGGGGACGCTTTCTTGATCTCGGCGATAAGTCCAAAACCCCTGGCCGCTTTTGCCTTGAGCGCCGCGTGGAATCCGCGTGGCGCTGTTTGCCCGGCGGCATCGTGATCCAGTGCATCGAGTGACCGCTCTGCACGCCGCGCGGCAACTTCCACGCGCTTGACTGCGCAGATTTCGGCAAGCTTATCAGGCGTGTCGGGACTCGTCATTTGCAGAGATCTACCCAGCGCTCCAACAGCGCCCCGGCAAGGCCTTTGTCTATTGCTTCGGCGGCTTCCCGCGCGCCGTCGTGCCAGCCCGATACTTCTCCGGCAACGATCAGTGCGGCGGCCGTGTTGATCAGCACTGCGTTGCGGTATGCGCCGTCCTCGCCTTGCAGCAAACGGCTGAGCGCGGCTGCATTGAACTGCGCATCGCCGCCCCGCAGTTCTTCCAGTGGGTGGCTGGCAAGCCCGGCTTGTGCGGGGGTAATGCGTTCGCCGATGCCGGGAAGGTTGATCGCGGCAAGGCGGGTTGGGCCGTCTATTGAAATCTCGTCCAGTCCTTCTTCGCCCGAGCAAATCAGGGCGGCTTGCGTGCCCAGTAATTCCATCGCATCGCGGTAAACAGGGACAAGCACGGGGCTGGCAACGCCAACCAATTGCCGCTTCACGCCTGCCGGATTGGCGAGCGGCCCGATCAGGTTGAAGATCGTGCGGCGGCCCAGTTTCTTGCGGATCGGCATGACGTGCCGCATCGCCGGATGGTGCGCCTGCGCAAATAGGAAGGCGATGCCCATCTCGGCCAGTGTCTGCTCAGCCATTTCGCTGGCCCGGTCCAGTTTCAGCCCCAGCGCTTCGAATGTATCGGCGGTGCCGGCCTTGCTCGAAGCGGCGCGGTTGCCATGCTTGGCAACCGGTACGCCGCAGGAGGCAACGACGATGGCCGTCGCGGTTGAGACATTCAGGCTGTGCTGGCCATCACCGCCCGTGCCGCACACGTCGATTGAATTGGCAGGGGCGGTAATCGTCTTCATGCGCGCGCGCATGGCCAGCACGGCACCGGCGATGTCCTCTGCGGTCTCACCTTTGTCTGCAAGCTCTACCAGAACACGTTCGATTTCCGCATCAGACATCTCGCCGTCGAGCATTTGCCCGAACAGGCTTTCGGTTTCTGCGATGCGAGGGTTCATGCGGCCTTGCGGGGCACGATCCCGCAAACGTCGAGGAAATTGGCCAGCAGGTCGTGGCCATGCTCGGTCGCGATGCTTTCGGGATGAAACTGAACGCCGTGAATGGGCAGGCTTTCGTGCCGGAAACCCATGACATGGGCATCGTCCGATGTCGCATTGATGATTAGCTGTTCGGGCGTGTCCTCTACGACAAGCGAGTGATAGCGCGTCGCGGGAAAGGGTGAGGGGAGCCCACTGAAAAGCCCGCTGCTATCATGGCGGACGGGGGAAACTTTGCCGTGCATCAGCCCGCCGCGCACGACCTTGCCGCCGAAATACTGGCCGATCGACTGGTGACCAAGGCATACGCCCAGCAGCGGTAGCTTTGCATCGGCGCAGGCCCCAACCAGATCGAGGCTGATGCCCGCTTCATTGGGTGTGCACGGGCCTGGTGAGATCAGGAGCCCGCGTGCGCCGCTGGAAATGGCCTGAGCGGCAGAAAGCGCATCGTTGCGCACAACATCAACCTCTGCCCCCAATTCCATCAGGTAATGGACCAGGTTCCAGGTAAAACTGTCGTAATTGTCGATGACGAGGATCATGCCAGCTCTTCTTGTCCGATCGCCCTACTGCCCGAAACCGGGCTCTTGCGCCACCCGTACTGCTTCGCGCGCGGCAGCGAAAAGTGCGCGGGATTTAGCCTCGCATTCGCGATGTTCATAGTCCGGATCGGAATCGGCCACGATCCCGGCGCCGGCCTGCACATGCATAACGCCGTCTTTTACCACTGCGGTGCGCAGCACGATGCAGCTATCCACCGACCCGTCCGGCGCGAAATAGCCGACCCCGCCAGCGTAGGCTCCGCGCGTTTCCGGCTCCAGCTCTGCAATGATCTCACAGGCCCGCACTTTGGGCGCGCCGCTCACAGTGCCAGCAGGGAACCCAGCGAAAACCGCATCGATTGCATCGTGTTTTTCGCTATCGAGCCGGCCTTCCACGTTTGAAACGATATGCATCACGTGGCTGTAATGCTCGACATTGTAGCTTTCGGTCACATGAACGCTGTTGGCTTGCGCAACGCGGCCGACATCATTGCGGCCAAGATCGAGCAGCATGAGGTGTTCCGCGCGTTCCTTGGGATCGGTCAACAAGCTGGCCTCGTTCACTTTGTCCTCTTCGGGCGTCTTGCCGCGCGGCCGGGTGCCCGCGATGGGCCGGATGGTGACATCGCCGTCCCGCACCCGCACGAGGATTTCAGGACTCGATCCGATCAGGGAGAATCCCGGCAAATCGAGGAAATAAAGGAAAGGTGAGGGGTTAACCCGCCGCAAAGCGCGGTAAAGCGAGAGCGGAGGCAGAGTGAAGGGGCAGCTGAAGCGCTGCGCCAGGACAACCTGAAAGATATCGCCCGCCTCGATATAGTCTTTGGCCTTGAGGACCATCGCCTTGTATTCCTCAGGCGGCATCGAGGAATTGCGCTCCGGCTCCGGCACGGCATCGGGCTGATCCTGGGGATCCGCTGGCGAGGCGAGCCGGCGCAATGTTTCTGCAATGCGTTCTTCTGCCAATTCGATAATCGCAGAGGTTTTCCGGTCGGAAGGCCATACCGGGGACACGCAGAACAGATCGTCGCTCAAGCGATCGAATATCAGGATCACAGTGGGGCGCACGAACAACATGTCGGGCAGGCCCAGATCGCTTTCGGGTGCGCGCGGCAGGTCCTCGACCAGGCCGATCGTCTCATAACCGAAATAACCGACGAGGCAGGAGAGCGCGCGGGGCAGTTGTTCCGGCACGTCAATGCGGCAGGATTGAACCAGCGCGCGGAGTTCTTTCAGGCTATCCCCATCCAGCGGTGTAAATGCATCGCGGTTGGAGTGCCATTCGCGATTGATTTCGCAAGCTTTGCCCGTGGCGCGAAAGACAAGGTCGGGATCAAGGCCAATAAGGCTGTAGCGCCCCCTGACTTCGCCGCCTTCAACCGATTCAAGCAGAAAATCGCCGCGCCCGGCCTGAAACAGTTTTACTGCCGCGCCGACCGGTGTTTCAGTATCCGCGATCAGGCGCGTCCAAACCAGCGCGGGCTTTCCCTGCGCCAGTAAGTCTGTTGCGGACTGGCGATTCTGGACTTGTGCTCTATCCATCGCCTGCCGCCTCAGCTTTCGCCGCCAAGTTGTTTGCGCACCGCGCGAATGCCATCCTCATTTCGTTCTACGCCCAGCTGGTTCAGGATGGCGCGGCCAAGGGCGTCGGAATACTCTCTGCCTGTTAAAGCGCCGATTTCGCGTCGGGCTCTGTCAACGATCTTGTCGTCATCGGAGATCTTGCCCGGCTCTATATCGAGCAATGAGACCACGAACCACGCCTGATCATTGGGTGCGGACTGCACTTTGGTCGTTCCTTCGGCCATGTTGAACATCAGCGCAATGGGGCGCGGAACCTGCCTTTGCTGCTGTTGCATCCGGGCGAGTTCAGGCCGGGTCATCTTGACGTTCTGGATCGGAGGCAGGCTGCGTTTAAGCGATCGCAGGGCCTGCTTCATGCTCTTTCCATCGGCGATCTGCGCTTGAATTTCCCTTGCCGCCTCTTTCGCCTGCGCCGAAGCCTTTTCCTGCAGGATCAGCGCCTGCACCGTATCACGTATATCCTTGAGAGGTGCCGGAGTAGAAGGCGCGATTTCGGTGACGTCATAGATCAGAAAGGTCTTACCGCGCTCAACCTCGGCCAGCTGGGGCTCTTCCATTTCCATTCTGAAGGCCGTTTGCAGGACAGCTTTGAGCTCTTCGGGAATCTGGATGCCGGGTTTCAGATAAACCCGGCCGTCGGCGGTGAGTGCAGGCGTCTGTTTTGCTTCGAGGCCAAGCTGCTCGGCCTCATCTGTAAAGCTCGATCCGTCATCGAAACTGTCTTCGATACGTTCGAGCGTATCGGTTATCGCCGCACGGTGCTTTTCCTGAGCGATTGCCGCAGAAATCTCCGCGCTGGCCTGCGTCAGCGTGCGCTCAGGCTGGCTGTCGATTTGCTCTACACGGGCAATGTGCCATCCCAGCGCGCTGCGTGAAGGCGAAATGAGAGTTTTCTCAGGTGCAGCGAAAACAGATTGTGCAAATGCCTCAGAAAATTGCCGCGCGAGCTCGCCCTGACTGAGCAATTCGAGTTTGGCCGCGGAAAGTCCCTTGGAGATGGCCGCGTTTTCGAGTGATTTACCTCTGGAAACTTCTGCTGCAACGGCCTTGGCAGCAGCTTCAGTCGGCAAAATAAGCTGTACAATACGCCGCTTCTCGCTGGCCTCGTACTGCTCTTTGTTGGCGTTGTAGCGGTATGCAATTTCCGCCTCGGTCGGTTTCGGGACATCCTTGAATATGGACGTGCCAAAAGTCGCATAACGGATGACGCGGCGCTCGGGTCGGATGAAATCGTTCCTGTTCGCCTTGTAATAGGCCGCAACCTGTTTCTCGGTGGGCTTATCTTTCTGTGCGAACAACAACGTGGGAAGGACCGCAATTTCACTCTTGCGGGTCTCAGTCAGCAAAGATGCGTAGCGCCTGGCCAGCTTGGCGGGAAGTGAAAGGCCAGTTGTTGCAGGCATCATTATCTGCCTGGCGATCAGACTCTGCGAGAGGTCATCGCGCAGCAGTTGTTCGCTAATTCCGCGCTGCTGTATCATCTGTCGGAAAAGATCATCGCTGAATCTGCCGTCCGCGCCCTTGAATACCGGCATTGTGGCAATTTCGCTGTCGATCAGCCGTTCGCTGGCAACAATTCCGTTTTTCCGGCCGAATGCGGCGATTGCGAGCCGGTCGATCAAGCTGGCAAGCACGTCTTCCATGCCGTCATTGGCCAGAAAAGCCTTCATCGATATCGTTGGGTCACGTTGCTTGATGCGTTCAAGTGCTGAAGTGGTCGCCTGGCTCAAGGTTGCGGTGTCGATCCGCTCTTCGCCCACGGTCGCCACGCGGTCACCGCCCGCGACGCCGCCGAAACCGCCCGAACTGGCAACATCGCCGCTGGCGAAGGCCAGCGCGATCAGCCCAAGGAGGCCAATGGCAACCCCGGCACCGACTTTCGACTTTATCATTGAGCGGAAAAAATGGAGCATAAGATCGCCAAATAAGAGATTTCTCTGGGGATTGCACCCCCGTTTCACGGCAGCGCTTTAGGATCCAAACCGCTTTCCCGCAATGGCCGTGGCGCATCAAAGACGTTGAATCCGAGTATTGTAGCTTTGACATGTCGTGTCTGCCTGTCCTAGCAGCGCCGCGCAGCGTGGGCAGGACTGAACACGGATTCGCCCCGGTTGAAGGATTTTACATGTCGGATTTGCCTTACATCGTTGGCAACTGGAAAATGAACGGATTGCGTGGAATGCTGAGTGAGGCGCGGTCGATCGATCGTGCGTCAGCGCGTTACCCAAAAGTGCAGGTGGCGCTCACTCCACCAGCCACACTTATTCACCGGCTGCATGAAGCGATGCAGAGTATCGGGATTGGCGGTCAGGATTGCCATGCTGAGGAGTCCGGGGCCTATACCGGCGATCTATCGGCACAGATGCTCAAGGATGCGGGTGCGGATTTTGTGATTGTCGGCCACAGCGAACGCCGTGCGGTGCACAACGAAACCGATGCGATGGTTCGGGGCAAGGCGGAAGGTGCGCTGGCCGGCGGATTGTCTGTGATCGTCTGCGTCGGGGAAACCGAGGCGGAACGGGATGCAGGTAAGGCTGAGGAAATTGTTGCTGGCCAGGTTGAGGGCTCGGTACCCCGGGGTAAGGGCGCGGAACTCCGTTTGTCGGTCGCCTATGAGCCGGTCTGGGCGATTGGCACCGGGCGCGTTGCATCGGTGGATGATGTTGCAGCCATGCACCGAAATATCCGTGCAAAGCTTGTCTCGATTTATGGCGAGGCAGGCAGCGGCGTGCGCATACTTTATGGCGGCTCGGTAAAACCGGACAATGCAGCAGAGCTTATGGCGGCGGACGAGGTTGGCGGTGCGCTTGTTGGCGGTGCCAGTCTTTCAGCGGAAAGCTTCATGGGCATTGTCGATGCCGCTTCGCAGAAGGTGGCAGAGTAAGCCCTGACTGCTGGTGAGCTTGCGCAAACACTCCTGAAGGCTTATCTGCGCGCCATTCCTTGCCCGGCTTCCGGCATTCGGCGGTCAGGCTTTTGGGTTCCAGGAAATTCTGATACGGGCCGAGACAGATGTCACTATTTTTATTTCTGACCGTCGTTCAGGCGCTGATTGCAGCCGCGTTGGTAGGCGTGATTCTGATGCAGCGTTCCGAAGGGGGCGGACTGGGTGTTGGCGGTAATACCTCTGGCCTTATGTCGGCTCGGGGCGCCGCCGATTTTCTGACCCGTGCGACGGCAGTGTTGGCTGTGCTGTTTGTCTTGCTCAGCATTGGACTTGCCGCGCTCGCGGTTGATGTAACTTCCAGTCGGGATATAGATACGTCGCTCGATCGTTCTGCATCACAAGCTCCACCGGCTCCGGTTGATCCGCTTGCCGGCGTTGGTGCTGGCGGTGCGTCCGGGCAGGGCGGCGGCTTGAATGCCCCGGAAGAGGATGGGGCCAGTGCACCGTCACAGGATCCGCTGGCGGGTGCAGCCAAACAATAAATGTCGTTCGTTTAACGACGTGCTTGCCGCCGATCCAATCGGTTGCGATCGATCTGTGGATTGACGAAGCTTATGCTTGCCCTTTGCCGCCGAAACACTCTAAGCCTCTAATCCCATGGCGCGGTTCATTTTCATCACCGGCGGCGTGGTCTCCTCGCTTGGAAAAGGTCTTATGGCGGCAAGCCTTGCCGCCCTTCTCCAGGCGCGTGGATACAAGGTCCGTATCCGGAAATTCGATCCCTATCTCAATGTCGATCCGGGCACGATGAGCCCCTATCAGCACGGCGAAGTCTATGTCACTGATGATGGAGCGGAAACTGACCTTGATCTTGGTCATTATGAGCGATTCACAGGTGTTTCAGCCTGCCAGTCGGACAATATAACCTCAGGCCGGATATACCGCGATATCATCGCCCGCGAGCGTCGGGGCGATTACCTTGGGGCAACCGTTCAGGTGATTCCGCATGTGACCGATGCCATCAAGCAGTTCGCCAAAGATGACACAGGGGACCATGACTTCATCCTTTGCGAGATTGGCGGAACGGTCGGCGATATTGAAAGCCTGCCCTTTATCGAGGCGATCCGGCAACTGCGCAATGAATTGGGCCGCGACCGGACGTGTTCGGTTCACGTCACGCTCGTGCCCTATATCGCTGCGGCAGGCGAGTTGAAGACCAAGCCGACGCAGCATTCTGTCCGTGAGCTGACCGGACTTGGTGTTCAGCCCGACGTCCTTCTATGCCGGTGCGAGCAGCCGTTGCCTGAGGGTGAACGCAACAAGATTGCCCAGTTCTGCAACGTGCGCAAGGAAGCCGTCATTCCGGCGCTGGATGCATCGAGCATCTATTCTGTTCCGCTGCAGTATCATGGAGAGGGGCTTGATGCCGAAGTTCTGCGGCATTTTGGGCTCGATTCTCCTGCGCCGGAACTGAGCCGCTGGGATGACATCGTAGATCGCTACCAGAATCCAGAAGGTGAAGTGACGATTGCGGTAGTCGGCAAATATGTCGGTCTTCCCGATGCCTACAAGTCGCTTAATGAGGCGCTTGTCCATGGCGGGATGGCCAACCGCGTGAAGGTAAATATCCGCTGGATCGATGCGGAGGTTTTTGAGAAAGAAGACTCCGAAATCGCGGGTCTGCTTGAGCCGATGCATGGGATCCTTGTTCCAGGAGGGTTCGGTGAACGCGGCACAGAAGGCAAGATCGCGTCTGTGCGTTTTGCGCGCGAACGCGATATTCCGTTTTTCGGTATTTGCCTTGGCATGCAGGCGTCCTGCATCGAAGCCGCACGCAACGCAGCGGGGATCGCCACGGCATCTTCCACCGAGTTCGGGGAAACGAGCGAGCCGGTGGTGGGTATCATTACCGAGTGGATGAGTGACGAAGGCTTGCAACAAAGAGCCGAAGGGGGCGACCTTGGCGGCACGATGCGGGTCGGCGCCTATGATGCCGAACTGAAGCCGGGAAGCCGTATCGCGTCAATCTATGGCACTAACAATATTTCCGAGCGCCACCGTCACCGCTACGAAGTTAATATTGCGTATCGAGAGGCGCTTGAAAAAGGCGGTCTGATTTTTTCAGGGATGTCGCCCGATGGTCTCTTGCCAGAGATCGTCGAGCGGCCCGACCACCCATGGTTTGTCGGCGTGCAATTTCATCCAGAACTGAAGAGCAGGCCTTTCGATCCGCATCCGCTTTTCGCGGGCTTCATTGAGGCGGCATTGACGCAAGCAAGGCTGGTCTGAATTCCGATCCAGCCCACGCAGACCCGATCATTTGGGTTGGCGGTAGAATATGTTTAACCTTATGGTTGTTAATATAGGTAAACTCGGCAACCAGTCTTTTCTTGGGCCGGTTGCGGAGAACGGAATTCGGCCAAGAGAGCTGGTCCGATGGATGATCGTCATAAGCGACCCGGACGATCATGCATGGATGAGGCGGCGCAATGCGTCGCAGGGGTGAGCCGTCCCGGGCTCACCCCTAATCCACTAAAATTGTTGCAGTATTATGACGCCTGGATCAGGCCGCAGCGCTGCTCTTGTCGTCGGAATCGACCACTTCGAGCTTTATCTGGCTACCAATTGCGATTTTCTTGGGCTTCATCGCATCTGGGATTTCTCGCACCAGATCGATAATCAGCAAGCCATCGGAAAGGTCGGCATTTTCGACTCGCACATAGTCAGCAAGCTCGAATCGGCGTTCAAATCCGCGTTGGGCGATCCCGACATGGAGATATTCACCATCCCCGGACTCTTCGCCTCGGCTACCTTGGACCACGAGCAGATTTTGCTGCGCTGTGATGTCGAGATCACCGGGTTTGAAGCCCGCCACGGCAAGCGTGATGCGATAGGCATCTTCACCGCGCCGCTCGATGTTAAAAGGGGGATACTTGTCACCGGTGTTCGGGCGGGTCTGGTTCTCCAGCATGTCAAACAGCCGGTCAAAACCCACCATGGAGCGGCGATAGGGAGAAAAATCTAAACGGTTCATGGCAAAAATCCTCCATTGAGCAATTTTCGTATAATTCGGAACCCGGAACATCCGGCGGTCCTTTGCGATGTGTCATACCCTGTCGGCGCATGACACATTGTAACAGATATGATAGCGGCCCGCCTTTTCAAGAGCTATACCGCCCACCCACCACGGAGATACCTTTTATGGCTGCCCCACGCGTAGAAATGTACACCAAATGGGGATGCTCATACTGTGCCGCGGCCAAAGCGCTGTTCAATAAGAAGGGCGTCGCCTTTGAGGAGCACGATATCACCATGGGTGGCCCCAAACGCGCGGAAATGTTGGAGAGGGTGCCCGGTGCACGAACCGTCCCGCAAGTTCTGATCGACAACGAGGCCTTGGGTGGTTTTGACGAGGTCAACGCACTCAATCGCGCCGGCAAACTCGACCCTCTTCTGGGCCTTTGAACAATGCCCCGTGCTGCCATTTTGCAGATGACGTCAGGCATAGATCCTGATGCAAATGCCAGGGCAATGGTTGCTGCGGCCGGATCGGCTGAAATGGGGGGCGCATCCATGCTCTTCACGCCGGAAATGTCCGGTCTGCTTGATGGCAACCGGTCCCGCGCATCAAAACGGATCACAACAGAAGACAGGGATCCGGTTCTGGCCGCAATGCGCGAAGCCGCAGCTTCTGCGGGCATATGGGTGGCAATCGGGTCGCTGGCCATTGAGCGGGAGGATGGCCGCTGGGCCAACCGGTCTTATGTAATCGACAGTTCCGGTGAGATTGTAGCGCGTTATGACAAGATCCACATGTTCGATGTGGATCTCTCCAACGGAGAAAGCTGGCGGGAATCCAAGGCTTATGCCGCTGGTGACCAGACCGTGACCGTCAAGACGCCTCTTGGTCTATTGGGGTTGTCCATATGCTATGACATACGGTTTCCCGCGCTTTACGATGCGCTGGGCAGGGCAGGGTGTGACCTGATCGCCATTCCGGCTGCGTTTACCGTCCCGACCGGGCAGGATCACTGGCACGTCTTGCAACGCGCCCGTGCGATCGAGGCAAGCGCATATGTTGTGGCGGCCGCACAAGTCGGTTCTCACGAGGACGGCCGCAAGACTTACGGTCACAGTCTCGTCGTCGATCCGTGGGGCAAAGTCGTGCTTGACCTTGATGGCGCAGAGCCGGGAATTGGTTTTGTCGAAATCGACATGGCTCGGATCGCCGAAGTGCGCAGACAATTGCCAAACCTTGCCAATCGCCGCGATATCGCCATTTAGTGAGTTATGGTATTGCAGAAAGTCACCGAATGATTGTTTTCGACCTTCAATGCCATGCAGGCGGGCACCGTTTCGAGGGCTGGTTCGGCTCTTCGCAGGATTTCACGCAGCAGCAGGAACGCGGCCTTCTCGCATGTCCGGAATGCGGCAGCGATGATGTCGGCAAGGCTGTCATGGCGCCCAGTGTTGGCAAAAAGGGAAATCGCGGAGCAGGCCCGGTTCCTGCAAAAGCCGAGGCCATGAGCACTGGCGCGCTTCCGCCCGAGGCGGTCAAGATGATGAAGCAACTCGCCAAGATGCAATCAGAGAGTCTCAAGGACTCGCGGTGGGTTGGAGAAAGTTTTGCCGAGGATGCACGGGCCATGCATTACGGTGAGCAAGATTCCGAGGCCATCCACGGGCAAACCACACTTGAGGAAGCCAAAAACCTGATCGACGAGGGCATTGAGGTAGCACCCCTGCCGCTCCCGGTGGTCCCACCCGACAAGGCGAACTAACGCGCGCAAACTATCCGTATCTCGACGAGGCTGATCAATTGCCAAGTGATGGGAGCGCGGCTAAAGACGGCGCCGCATGCGCCCGTAGCTCAGTCGGATAGAGCATCAGATTCCTAATCTGGGGGCCACAGGTTCGAATCCTGTCGGGCGCACCATTGTTTCAATAGGTTACTAGGCCCTTTGGGGCAATCGTTGAGCTCAAAGGTAACAAGGCAGGTAACGGATGGACTGGAATTGCCCGCACTGCGGATTACGCCAAGTCGTAACAAATGCTGCCTCAGATAATGGCTCACTGGAGCTCAGGGTGGGCGGCTTTGCAGAGGCGGGCGACGCAAAGTACCCAAGACTTATCAGCATAGTTTCTGCGATTCGATGTGCGGCTGAAGATTGCAAAAAGATCTCTGCAACCGTCGATCTGTTAGTCGGTGAGCACTGGGACTATGGCCATGCAAAGATCGAAGGCAGTGAATTCTATGCTGCACAAATTTATCCGGGAAAACATGGAAAGCCATTCCCTGAAGCTGTGCCAGCTGCGTGTTTGGAAGACTATGATGAGGCCTGGGCTATAATTGACTTGAGCCCGAAGTCCTCAGCCACACTCGCACGGCGCTGCCTCCAAACAATGATTCGTGACTTCTGCGACATTCGCGAACGCTCACTTTTCGCTGAGATTGAAACACTTGAGCGACGATTGGCAGAGGATGATTTACCTAGAGGCGTCGAAGAAGAAACAATCGAAGCTATGCGGGCGCTCAAAAACATCGGGAACCTTGGCGCGCACATGACTGAGCGAGGGGGTGAAATTCTTGACGTTGAACCAGGAGAAGCTCAAGCCTTGCTCGCATTGATCGAAATGCTCTTTACAGACTGGTATGTCGCGCGAGCGAGGCGCAGAGAGCGGCTCGCCAGAGTTCTGGAAATTGATGCTTCGAAGAATGACGGAACTTCGAACGGGTGATTTGATCAACCGTTCGCCAGATCGTCAAAAGCATCCGGTCCGAACATTTCTCGCTTCACCAGGCGCTCGCAATCCCATTGGATCACGTCGAACACGCTCACGCCTGAGCGCAGCCTCATTTCCATCACTGATCCGGCTCCGCCTTCACGGCAGGCCTCGAGCTTGACCATAAGGGCCGTTGCTGTCCTGATAGGGCTAGCAAACATTGCATCGCGCGCATCGCTGGCCCGGTCGCACATTGCTCGCGCAATATCATCCTCATCGGGGAATCGAGGATCCATCTCGAATTCATCCTCCATAAGACGCCAGATCGCATGAAGACGCCAGAATTGCGCGTCCAAAGTCTGGGTGACATCAATGCCAGCAGGAATCTTGAATGGGAGATTGCTCCCGGATAGAGGATTATTAGCCATGATCGCGGTCCTTTCGCGTTTGTGGTCAGGGCCGGGTCGCTGTTGGCGCAGCGGCTCGGTCCGCAAACATAATCGACGATAATAAGCTAAAGTGCAAGCCGTCGAGACCTTGGAGGCGATATGACTGAGAGCATCGGAGTTTGGGCAACCGCCGTTTTTGACGAAGCTTTCAGAGAATCAGGAAAGGGAATGGCTCGAAAACAAGCCGGTCTTGCAAAGCGCAATGGGCTTCAGCAGTCCGGAATCGTCACAGCACTGGGGTTTGTCTACATGAGGGAAGGCGAACGGGCTTTGACAAGATGCTTGGATGGCATTCCGCGTCGAGTTCAAGGACGCGGGAAGCTATGGAAGGAAGCGATAAAGGCAGTCGACGGGGCCTTGAACGAATATCTAGACCTTGGGACGGAGGCCATCAGTAAGCGTACTGGCGGACAATATAGGGATTTGATTGAAACCTATATTGAGGATGAAGGGGTGGCGCTTAAGCTCAGGCTATCAGAATTCGGTAACGAATGGACAGCACCGGAGGCGAAGGGCTGGCACGAACTCAATCCGATAAAGTTTCAGCTTCTGATTGCGATGGTTGGTTTTCTCCTAGGCATTCTGGCAACTGTGATAACGACAAAATGGATCGAACCGCAGGCGGACAGAGTGATTTCGCCTTCTGCTTCATCGCCATGCGCAAACAGCGCAGCGGCACTGTTGCCGGAAAGTGGCTCGCTTAATTGATTTGAAGAGCGCGATAGCCTCCGCAGGTCGCAGATCAGAAGCAATTTCGCACAGCCGAATTTTTCTTGAAGACGGTAGGGAAGCCATTTATCTGTCGTCTATCGCTAATTCTGTAAGATGACCACGCCAGGCCACATTCAACAGATACCTGCGTATCCCATTTGCGATATCTTCCTGAGCTTTGTCGACGTCGCCTCTTTCTGATCCAAGATCAGCTATTTTTCTGGCAATTGCGAGGCCGTCGATCGCGTCCGCATCATCGGTAGTTGGAGCGATCATGTGTTGACTAACCCGGACCCGATCTTCCGCCCAACCGAGTCATCCCACTGCCGGACTACTTGGGATCGCACACCTTTGCGCGATACGGTCAGCTCAACAGCTGCACCGCCGACCCCATAGACAGGCGGATGAATAGGGCTTTCAAATGGCGAGGCTCGCTGCGCATCGATCACGTCGAGCATACGCGCCTGCGTCCAACCTTTATCGGATGCTGCCTGGTAAGCCGGACTCTGGTTGCCGCTCGATACATAGGCGTTGAGCTCGACAGGCTGTAGCGGCTCAGCAAAGCCAAGATGGTCGGTGGCCATGACGTGCATTCTTGCTTTCGCCCGCTGGCTGTCCCAGCTTCCAACAAGGAAGCGCGCCACGCTGTCAGGGTATTTCGTCCGATAATCTTTCAGGGCGCCGCGAAGAGACCCTAGAAGATCGTCCGGCGTGTCCGGATCCTCCAGCTCAAGCCGGGCTGCCAAGTGGTCAATTTCCGGATTGCCCAGGTAAGTCGTCGTCACGGCGTAGGGCCACCGTTGCCCAGTCAGGGCCTTTGGGTAAAAGAGCCCAACTGTTGCCGCAGGCATTTGCAGCCATGCTGTGTCAGCATACAGGTTTACGCGGCTGCCGAGCACGAAGCCATTCTGAAGTGTCATCGGATCCTCCCATTTCTTGAATCCGAGCTGGGCGACGTCGGCAGGCGGACCTGCATAAGTCGCGACCTTTCCAGCCACAGCCACGAGTGCCGGAGCGCCAATGCCAAGTGTCGCGACCGTTCCGGCGACTAGGGCAACTGTGCCCACGATAGTGCCGACTGTTTTGAGTGCCTTGGTCATAGTTTTCTCCAACGAGCGCCCGGCGGCGACCGGAGAGACACCGCCGGACAGGGTTGAGGCAGCGCGCTGACTCGCGCCTCCTCGGAGGTTAGCTCGCTGCGAATTTCAAGAGCTTGATGGCATTGGAATCGACCACGCCGCCGCCTACGCGCCGGCTGAAATAGAGCTTGGTCCAACCCTTCCGGGTCACGCGGTCGACGATCAGTTTCATGTTCGGCTTGTCGACTATGGCATAGCCGCGCCGCCAGTTGCCGAAGGCCACCGAATAGCTGTCGGCAGCAATGTCGGGCATCGCTTCATCGAGGGCGACCGGATAGCCGAGCAATCGATCGGGCTGGCCGGCAATGATGCTATCGGTCCAAAGCGGCCGATCGTTCGCGTCCTTGAATTTACGGATGACGTTCGCCGTAGTCGAATTCATGACCCAAGCGACGCCGTCACCCTTGCGGTAGGCTGGTTTGAGAGCTGTCAGCAGGTCATGGAGATTGTCCACGGGATCGCTCGAGGCGAATGCGCCAGATGCGCCAGTCGGGACATACTGCAAGGTGCCAAATGCCCGCGCCGTATCGCCCGTCGTGGCGGTATCGTAAGTGGTGAAACCCCTGGGCTTCTTCGCCCCGTCCCCCGATACGAAGGCCGTCCCTTCCGTAACGGAAAACTCGCCGGCCACATCTTCCGAAACGAAGGCGTTGAGGTCGAAACCGCTGTCTTCGAGACTGTGATTAGTCAGGCTGGGTATTGCGTAAATTTCATGCGGAGCGATCCGGACTTTACCCAAAATCGGACTGTTGGTTTCGGGTCGGTCTTCCTCTTCGCCTACCCAGGCAGACTGTGCGCCTGTTCGGCCAAGGATCTTTTCCCAGGCATCGCCCTCCTGGAGCCCCACCGCGCGAGCAAGCGCGCGCATCGGGGAAAGGTCACGAAGCAGGCCGTCGATCATTCCGTCGACCACGGTCGGCACGGTGAAGCCACCATCAGGACCGCTTTGCGTCGTCATCGTCGCACTGGGCAAACCTCGCATGACGTTCCGGAAATCGGAGGATACATCGGGCGGCAGTCTCGAAATCCTCTGGTCGCTGAATCCGGCTGAAGCGTCGCCCGATCCGCCGCCGATGCGCAGGGCATTGATGACTTCGCTCTGGTGCTCAAGCGCATGCTCGAGCGTGTCAATGCGCCCATCGTGGCGCTCGCGGAAATCGGAAAATGCGACCGAAAGGCCGCGCATGTAGCTCGCCGGATCGTCCGAATCGACAAGCCGGGCTATATCGTCCTGTGACAGATCAGCGCGCGCGCCTGATCCCATAATAATCCGCGAATTACGGCGACCGTCTGCGCGAACCGCCAGAATACCTTCGGCGCGCTGCAAATTTGAAACACTCATTTCGATACCTCCTGTTGCCGACTGAGCCTCTCACCTCTCGCTGGGTGAAAAAACGGTTTCTCCCCAAAATCTTCACACCTTGCGGAATTTCTCGAAAAGCCGACCTTCAAGCTCGTCGCCGATTTCGCGGGTCTCTGCAGTCCAGGCGTCTGGGGCGAGCTGCTGGCATCCCCGCGCCTCGAACCGTCGCAGTCTTTCCCTAGCCAGCTCGCTTGCGAGATCACGGGCCAGCATAACGGCCGCCTCGCGCGCCAAGGCGAATCGGGCCTCGGCCAGAGCAATTTCCATTGGATCGACGCATCGATCCGACGCCAGTATCTCCGCGACCACGCGAGACGCCAGGATCCGCGCCCGCGAGCGGCGCGACATATCATCCGGAAAGGAACCCATCGCCTCGCGCACGATCGCCAGTTGGTCAGCCGCCCAGGCAGGACGCGCCATCGCCTGCACCGGACCGGACAAACCGCGCTGGTTAGGCATCGCGGGGTCGCAGCGCGATCATTTCTATTTCGGCTAGAGCGGGCATTAGTTTCATCCGCTCGCCGCGCGTGATGCCAAGCCGCCCCAGCGCCTTTTCGATTTCGCGCCGGTCAAGCGGGCGGCTTATCTCATCCAGGCACTCCAAAACGAGGGCACGCGCATCCGGCGACAGCTCAGCGAGGCGGTCAAGAGGATCAGCTTTTGCCATAACGTCCCTCCTGGTCCCAACGCTCGGCCAGATCGATTGCTGTCCGTAGCCATTCCGCCGCAGCTTCAGGGCTTCCAAATGCACCGACTGCCAGGTCATTCAGGGCTAGAGCCATGCCGGTCAGGATATTGCCCTCATGGATTCCATGACTGGCAATCTCGGCGGCGAGCCGGCGTGTCAGGTCGCGAGCCTTATGCACCGCGCTGAAATCCTTTTCAGGCATTGGTTCAACATCCATCAATTTCACTCCTCATCATTGTGATATTGTCTGCCGATCTTCGCGGTCGAATTTAGTTCGGCGGCATAGTGTCGGCACAGCGCTGTCTCTTATACACATCTGACGCTGCCGACG
>JAHRVR010000191.1 GCA_019090585.1 Sphingomonadaceae bacterium | reverse complement strand
GGCGAAGATGGCGGCAAGCCGGGCAAGTCGTCCCTGCTTGGCAAGCTCGACCTGAAATCGATGCTGGTCAAGAAGAACAAGACGCCGGCCAAGGCCCTTAGCCAACCCGAGCCGGCAGACACCGAATAACCGCCGCACAAGGCTTTGTGCACGATAATGACGACTTCTTCCGCCAAGAGTTCTGAGAAAGGCGAGATACGCCGATGACCATAGTCCAACTCCTGCTGATTGCCGTCGGGCTGATGGCGGTCATGGTGCTTGGGTACACGGCCTATTCCGGCCCATCACCCACCAAGGAAAGCACGCGCCGCCTCACAGCGGTTCGCTATCGCCACTCGGACAGCACCAAGGACAAAGTCGAAGCGCAAATGCGCAAGGCGGTTGCCGCGCGCAAGCCGAAGTTTCATCAGATTGCCGGATCAAATTCGCGCATTGATGCTTTGATCCTGCGCCTGCATCGTACCGGCTTGCCCTGGTCGCTGACGCAGTATCTTTATGGGTCGCTTAGCCTGGTCCTGGGAGTTGCAGTACTCGTCTATGTCGCCACCAGTTCAGCGATGTTGTCTCTGGGGCTAGCCATCCTGATCGGTGCGGGCCTGCCCCACCTGGCCACCGGCTTCCTGATCAAGCGCCGGGCGAACCGCTTCACGGTTAAGTTTCCGGACGCGATCGAACTTCTTGTACGCGGCCTGCGCTCTGGCCTGCCCGTTACAGAAACACTGGGCGTCGTTGCGACCGAAGTGCCAGGGCCGGTGGGTGAGGAATTCAGGCAGATTACCGAGCGCATCAAGATCGGCCGGACCATGGAAGATGCTCTCCAGGAAACAGCCGACAGGCTTAATATGCCGGAATTCAACTTCTTCTGCATCACTCTTGCGATCCAACGTGAGACCGGCGGCAACCTTGCCGAAACGCTGTCGAACCTTGCCGACGTGCTGCGCAAACGGTCGCAAATGAAGCTCAAGATCAAGGCAATGAGCTCGGAATCCAAGGCATCGGCCTATATCGTCGGTTCCTTGCCGTTCATCGTCTTCGGCATGATCTATTGGATCAATCCGGAGTATCTGGGCGGTTTTTTCGAGGATGATCGCCTGATCGTCACTGGTCTGGGCGGCATGACGTGGATGGGCATCGGCGCCTTCATCATGGCCAAAATGGTCAGCTTTGAGATCTGAGTGAGGAGCGCGTGATACCATGTTAAATCAACCCGCAGGCCCCATGGTTCTCGGCTTTGACGTCATCCTGATCGCCACGATTCTGGTGGGGATGGCCTCTACCGCTGTGATGCTCGCCATTTATGCCGCCGTTACCGTAAGGGACCCGATGGCGAAGCGCGTCAAATCGCTCAATGAGCGGCGCGAGCAGCTTAAGGCCGGCATCACGCTGACTGCCAGAAAACGCGCCAGCATCGTTCGCAAGAACGAGACGACAGACTCGATGAAGCAGATTCTCTCGGCTCTCAAGGTCCTTCAGGACAGCCAGATCGCAAGCGTGCAGCAAAAGCTGGCCCAGGCCGGTATCCGAAGCAAGGAATGGGCCGTTGCCGTGATCTTCGCACGCATGGTTATCCCAATCGTGCTCGGCATATTCGCAGGGGTAATGATCTACCTTGTCGATTATTTTCCCGAATGGGGACCGATGAAAAGGTTCGGTGGCTTCGCCGCGATGGTCGGCCTCGGCTACAAGGGTCCCGATATTTTCCTGCAGAACAAGATCAACAAGCGCACCAGCGAAATCCGAAAGGGCCTTCCCGATGCGCTTGATCTTCTGGTGATCTGTGCCGAGGCGGGCCTGACCATTGATGCCGCCTTTGAGCGTGTCGCAAAAGAGCTGGGCCGCGCCTATCCTGAACTGGGAGACGAATTCTCGCTCACATCGATCGAGATGTCCTTCCTCCAAGAACGCCGACAGGCCTTTGAAAATCTGGCCTATCGCGTCGATCTCGATGCGGTGAAGGGCGTCGTCACGACCATGATCCAGACCGAACGTTACGGCACGCCGCTGGCGTCTGCTCTACGCGTCCTTTCGGCCGAGTTCCGCAATGAGCGCATGATGCGCGCCGAGGAAAAAGCGGCTCGCCTGCCTGCGATCATGACCGTGCCGCTGATCCTTTTCATCCTGCCGGTTCTGTTCGTCGTCATCCTTGGCCCTGCGGCCTGTTCAATCGCCGACGCATTCGGCGATGACGGTCCTGGCACCTAACAGGCGGCCCGGACTTCTCTGCAAATTCTCTCAGCGAGGGAGCCCCCCTGTCAGCCACCGTTGCTACAGGGGGGTTTTTCTAGGGTTCGAGGACGCGGCCCGCAACAGCGCTCAACCGCGCGACAAGCTCATGCGACCATGCACCGCGTTCGGTCAAAATGGCATGGTCGAGGGCATGATCTATAGGGCTCGCCTTGCGGTTTTCTGGCAAGCTCGCGGCAAAGGCGCGAACCGTATCGCGCGCCAGCACTGCATTGGCCTTCATCACTTCAAGGACCTGCGAAGCTTCGACGCCGGCATCTTCCTCTCGCCAGCTATCCCAATCGGTAACCATGCCAAGCAGCGCATAAGGCAGCTCTGCTTCGCGCGCGAGGCGCGCTTCCGGCATCGCCGTCATGCCGATAACGTCCGCACCCCATACGCGGTACATCCGGCTTTCAGCCCGGGTGGAGAATTGCGGCCCCTGAATGGCAAGATAGCAGCCGCCTTCATGGACTTTCGCACCGGCCTTACCCGCAGCGGCAGCGGCCAGAGCGGACAAGCGCGGACAGATCGGGTCTGCAAGGCTGACATGCCCGACAAGCCCGGGGCCGAAGAAACTGTTCTGTCGCCCCTGCGTGCGATCGATCAACTGATCCACGGCGACAAACTGGCCCGGCTCAAGCTCTTCTTGCAGAGAACCGATGGCAGAGAGCGCCAGAATATCGGTCACCCCGCTGCGTTTGAGAACATCAATGTTCGCCCGGTAATTCACATCTGCGGGGGGGATGCTGTGCCCCGCGCCGTGACGGGCAAGAAAAGTGAATCGAACCCCTTCCAGCTTGCCTGTGCGGACCGCACCCGACGGTTCGCCAAACCCGCTCGCCACATCGATATCCTGCGCATTATCCAGATCGATACCGCCGGCAAGCCCAGAGCCGCCAATGACCCCGATATGCCATCCGGCCCGATTTTCAGCACTCATTCTGCACCTCTATGCACAAGGATTCCCGCCATGATGATATCAATCGCGTGTCACTGCAACGATCCCGCAATTCCCCGGCCAAACGGCCATCAGCGCGGCGCCATTCGGATGGCACCATCCAGCCGAACGAATTCACCATTAAGGTAACTGTTCTCCATCATGAACATGGCGAGATCCGCATATTCCTCCGGTTTTCCCAGCCGCTTGGGAAATGGCACCGAGGCGGCAAGGGCCTGCTGCGCCTTTTCGGGGAGGCCGCGCATCATCGGCGTCTCAAATATGCCCGGAAGGATCGTATTTACGCGCACCCCTTCGTTCATAAGATCGCGTGCGATCGGCAAAGTCATACCCAGCACGCCCGCCTTTGACGCGGCATAAGCTGCCTGGCCGACTTGCCCGTCCTGTGCAGCGACCGAGGCCGTATTCACGATCGCACCGCGCTCGCCCTGATCATCAAGCGGATCGAGTGAAAGCATCCCCGCGGCGGACTTCGCAATACAGCGGAACGTGCCGATCAGGTTGACCTGGACAACAGCTTCAAAGACATCGAGCGGGAAATGCTTGATCGCGCCTGTCTCTCGGTCACGGCTTACTGTCTTGATCGGCGGAGCAATACCTGCGCAATTGACCAGAATCCGCTCTTGGCCCAGTCGGCTGCGTGCCAGGCTAAAGCCTTCATCGACGCTTGCATCGTTCGTAACATCGACCTGGCAGAAAACCCCGCCCAGCTCGCTTGCGATCGCTTCGCCCTGTTCCACATTCAGATCGAAAATCGCCACTTTCACACCTCGGTCCGAAAGTGCACGAGCAGTAGCTTCACCAAGCCCCGATGCGCCGCCGGTAATGACCGCAGCGATATTGCCATCCAACTTCATGAAAATCGTTCTCCTGCTTCTTGCCGAGCTTGAACATCCCACTGATGTGGCCTGGCCCAACGTTAAATACATGTTTGGTCAGCGATTAATCGGGGCGCCCAGCAAGGTCAATGAAAGGACAAACCCGAAAGCCAGAGAGAGCGCGCTCCAAGCCCAACTTGCCCGGCCCGAACAAACCGGAAAGAGTTGTGCATTATCCGGAATGCCGCGCTCCACAGGGTTGTCGCCGAGCCATTAAGTCGCATAGTCGATAGCTCATTGGCTTAACCGAATGACTAGAGCAGGGTTTTGCAAATCATCGATGAGAGAATCTCAGGGTTCGCACAGCTCTCATCGGCGAAGATATCGACATTGGAGGTGTCATGCTGAATTCCGGCCGAAAGGCTGCACGAATAAACTCGTTCCGGCGTTTCTTCCTGATCGCGGCATCGCCGGTCCTGATTTTCCCATCTGGGCAACTTCGCGCCGAAACAATTTCCGATGATCCGCGCGACATGCCTCCCGGTGCAGTGCAAGCACCCAGCGCACAAGACCGTAATGAGACCATTGTCGTTACCGGATCGAGGCTCAACCTCGTGGCTCTTGCGGGGATCGAGCCGCTCGTTGTTGTTCCCGCCAGACAGATGGAGGAACAGAACTATTCACAAATTGCCGATGTGCTGAACGATTTCCCGGGTTTTCGCGGATCGTTGTCTCCTGAAGGCGCTCAGGATCAGTTCGGACAGGGTGTGAACTTCATCAACGCCTTTGGCCTTGGTTCCAACCGGACACTGACCCTGGTGAACGGCAAACGCTTCGTTTCGTCGAACGGCCCAACCGTGTTTTCTGGCGCTGCGCCGGGTGTTCAAGTCGATCTTAATGCCATTCCGTCAATTCTGGTGGAGCAAGTCGACCGGCTCTCCATTGGTGGAGCGCCAGCCTATGGCAGCGATGCAATCGCCGCCACGGTCAATGTCCGGCTCCGGCGTGAACTGACGGGTTTTGAAGCCAGTGCGCTTTCGGGCATCAGTGAACAGGGCGACAACTTCCGCTGGAGAATCGGCGCAGCTGGCGGGACATCGTTTGCGGGAGGACGCGGCAATATCACTTTGGCCGCCAGCTTCGACCGGGTCGGCGGCGTTTCGTCCAGTTCCCGGTCCGCTTTCCGAGAAAATGTCAGCAGTGCCCCCAACCCTTGTTCATCGTTCCAACCGGGCCTGTGCTCACCTTTCGGAACGATTGCGATGCTCGGAGCAGCGGACCGCTCTCCCTCAACCGACGGGCGCGTCAATCCGAATATCGGTTTCAACGATGTATTGGACGATGGCAATCCGGCCTCCGTGCTAATCAAAGGGTTCTCGCTTGCTGCAACGACCCCCGGCGGCGTTATCTCCAGCGGCGCAGGCGCTTATTCTCTCCGCTTCGCACCGGATGGCTCACTGGTGCCTTACAACCGCGGCATACTCTATTCAGCTCCGCTATCAGGCCCGTTGGCCGCAGCGTCGATCGCCTCGGGCGGAGACGGGCTGACCTTGCTCGACAAGGTGCCGCTCACCACTGCGCTTGAACGCTTCAACGCGGCGGCCTTCATCACTTATGAGTTGACGGCCCGGCTGAAATTCGTTGCCGATGGGATCTATTATCGTGGAACCGCCGATGAGCCGGTCGATCTACCCACATTCAATGCGATCCACTTCCAGGGCGCATCCGGCGCGCTCACTTTTCGCTCTGACAATCCCTACCTGAGCGACAACGCCCGCCAGCAATTGAGCGCGCTCGGATATGACGAAACCTTCCAGGTCAGCAGGGTCAACACCGATCTTGCCGATCGGTCAGGATCGTCAAGGAACGAAATCTATCGGATAACCGCCGGGATTGAAGGTACGACCGGGATCGGCGGGAGAGACTACAACTTTGAGCTTTCGGTCAATTACGGTCGCAGCAGCTTCAACGATTTCAGCGAAGCGATCAGCCGTCAGAATTTCGTCAACGCGGTCAATGTCTCGCTTGTAGACGGCGCGGCCGCCTGCTCGCTCACTCCAACGGTTACCGGCCTTCCTGCCGATCTCTCGCCCGTGGCGGATCCCGGCTGTATGCCGCTCAACCTGTTCGGGGAAGGTGCGCCCAGCCAGGCCGCGCTCGACTATGTGATCCAGCAGACCCGCGCTGTCTCGCGGCTCGAACAATTTGTTGCAAGCGCAAATTTTGGCGGCGCACCGTTCGATCTGTTCGGCAATCCTGTGGCATTCAACATCGGGCTGGAACACCGCGAGGAAAGCGCGAGCTTTGCGCCCGATCTGTTCCTTGAAACCGGACTGGGGCGCGGCGCGGCAATCAGCCGGGTCTCTGGATCTTACAACGTTGACGCAATTTCCGGCGAAGTCGCGCTGCCGTTTATCACGCCGGATAACGATGCGCTGTTCAGCAAGCTGCTTGCCTTTGCGCGCGTGCGCCATGTCGATAACAGTACCAACGGCTCCTTCACGGCATGGAGTGCAGGCGGCAGCTTTGCACCCATCGCCGATATCGAGCTGAGAGCAAACTATACTCGCTCGTTCCGTTCACCCGCGATTCTGGAGCTCTATTCTCCGCGCACGTCCATCAGCGCTTCCATCCCGGACTTGTGTTCCGCCGCCAATATCAGCGCAGGCCCGGCACCCGAACTGCGCGGCGCCAACTGCGCGGCTTTCCTTGCGCGGTACCCCGGTGCCACCCCGCTGATCGCAGAGACTGCCAGCGTCCCCGCCCTCGCTGGCGGAAACCCCGACTTGCGCAACGAGAGAGCAAACAG
>JAHRVR010000190.1 GCA_019090585.1 Sphingomonadaceae bacterium | reverse complement strand
GGTCCGTGAAGCGGCCAGCCATGCAGCGATGGAGCGGTTGCTTGATGCGCTGGTTGGCGAGAACGCCTCTGAGGCCACGCGCGAGAGTTTTCGCCAGCGCATTGTCGAAGATGCGATGAATGACACCGAGGTTGAAATCGAGGTGGAAGACACCGCTGGTGGCATGCCGATGGAAATTCCGGGCATGAGCGGCTCGGTCGGCATGATTAACCTCTCCGATATCATGGGTAAGGCCCTTGGCGGTCAAAACCTCAAGCGCCGCAAGTTCAGGGTCCCGGATGCCTGGGACAAACTGGTGGACGAAGAATCCGAAAAGCGCATGGACCAGGATGACGTCGCTCGCGTCGCGCTACAGAATGCCGAGAGCAACGGAATCGTTTTCCTCGACGAGATTGACAAGATTGCTGTGTCCGATGTTCGCGGCGCTTCGGTAAGCCGCGAAGGCGTGCAGCGCGATCTTCTGCCGCTGATCGAAGGCACGACGGTTGCCACCAAATACGGCCCGATGAAGACCGACCATGTGCTGTTTATCGCCAGCGGGGCATTCCACATTGCCAAGCCATCGGACATGCTGCCGGAACTGCAAGGCCGTCTGCCGATCCGGGTTGAGCTAAAGGCGCTGACTGAAGAGGATTTCGTCCGCATCCTCTCCGAAACACGCGCCAACCTTGTTGAGCAGTACACTGCGCTGATGGGGACCGAGAAAGTCACGCTGGACGTCTCGTCCGAGGCGGTCAACGAAGTGGCCAAGATTGCCGCGCAAGTGAACGAAAGCGTCGAAAACATCGGCGCGCGGCGCTTGCAAACGGTGATGGAAAAGCTGCTCGAAGAGCTGAGTTTCGAGGCGGAGGAGCGCGCCGGAGAGATAGTGACAGTCGATGCCGCCTATGTCCGGGACAAGCTCTCGGGGCTTGCCGCGGATAGCGACCTTTCGAAATATATCCTTTGATCTTGCGCCTTGGGACCAGATGGTCGTTTCCGGCGCGCAAATGGGCATGGAACGCGGGCCCGTGCCGCTCAAACGCAGCTATAGGAACAGGATGACCGATAATGTCCAGTCCGCCAGATGACGGTCCGATCTATCGTTTGCTGACCGGCAGGGACGATCGCGCTTTCTGTGACCGTGTGTCCCAGGCGCTTGAGCAGGGCTGGCGGCTCTACGGCTCGCCCTCGCTCTGCTGGGATGAAGCGGGCGATTACATGAAAGCCGCGCAAGCCGTCGTCTGGAAAGACGCGGATGTTACTTAAGTGAAAGTGCCCTGAATCATGAGAGGATGCCGGGCTGATGACACTTAAGGAAGCAGAAGGCAGCGTTCGTATCGACCTGCCGCGTGAACAGGTATGGGACCAGCTTTGCGATCTCTCGCAAGCGCACAATTATGTGCCGGGCGTCGCTTCCACTTGTATCGATACGCTGCAGCGTGAAGGTGTCGGCGCCAGTCGCACTGTCATCATGAACAATGGCAGCGAAATGCAGGAGACGGTCGAGGAATGGGACCAAGGGCGCAGCTTCCTGCTTCGTCTGCATCGCGGCGATAAGCCTGCAATGCCAATCTTCAAGCGCTTCTATTTTCGTTACGCGATAGAGGATGATGGACACGCAACTCTCGCCCGGCCCGCCTTGCTTTATGAAACCCGTTTCGGCCCGGTGGGATGGTTGCTGGGCAAGTTGCTGCATCGGCAGATGCAAAAATCTGCTCAGGATGTCGGGATTGCGATGAAGGACTTCTACGAAACCGGAAATCGCGTGACGCCGGAACGGTTGAAGGATTTGAAAACCGCAAAAAAGTGAGCGCCCAAACGTCTGGCAGAGGGGGGAAGATCAACGATCACCCCTATGATCGATCGCTGCTCCACCGGATATTGCAAAGATAGCTTCGGCAGCTCTGATGCGGCAAACGGTGAACAACCGAGCCACGGACAAAGGGGCGGGCTTGGCAATCCCGCGCGGCGCTCTGGTGCTGCTCGGCACGAAACCTGCTTTAATGCGGCACTGTGCCGAGTTCAAAGCCGGTTTTGTCGTGCAGGCCGAACTTGTCGACGATGTCAGCACTGCCCTCGTTGTAGCCGATGATTTTTACCGATTTGCCGTCTTTGCGAAGCCGCGCGACAATCTTGTCCAGCGCGCCAACGGATGAGATGTCCCAGAAATGCGCGTGTTGCATGTCGATCACGACGTAAGTGGCCGGTTCCTCGATCTGCATTGCCTCGATGAAGCGGTGGACCGAAGCGAAGAAGATCTCTCCGGTGATTGTGTAAATGACCGAATCGCCGTCGGCATTTGTAGCCCGCTCGATACGGAACATGCGCTGGACCTTCTGGGCAAAGAAGATACCGGACAGCAGCACGCCTGCCAGCACACCGAGCGAAAGGTCATGCGTGGCGACCACCACCACCACAGTGGTCAGCATCACCACTGATGATTGCCATGGGTGGTGACGCAAGTTGGGAATCGAGTTCCAGCTGAAGGTTCCGATCGAAACCATGATCATGACCGCGACAAGCGATGCCATCGGCACTTGCGCCACGAAGGGGCCAAGCACTGAAAGAAGAATCAGCAGTGTCAGGCCAGCTGTCAACGCAGAAAGCCGCCCGCGCCCGCCGCTGGAGATGTTGATCACCGATTGGCCGATCATGGCGCAACCACCCATGCCGCCGAACAGGGCGGCGGCAACATTGGCGATGCCTTGCCCCCGGCACTCATAGCGTTTGTAACTGTCCGTCTCGGTCATGTCGTCGACGATCTGGGCGGTCAGCAGCGATTCGAGCAGGCCCACTGCCGCCATGGCCAGCGAATAGGGCGCAATGATCTGAAGTGTTTCCAGCGTCAGCGGCACGTGCGGCAGTGCAAAGGACGGCAGTCCGTCGGGCAGAGTGCCCATATCGCTCACTGTGTGGACCGGAAGGCCAAGGCCGATTGAAAGGGCTGAGAGGACAAGGATAGCAACCAGCGGGGATGGCACTGCCGTGGTCAGGCGCGGCAGAAGATAAATGATCGCCAGCCCCCCCGCGACCATCGCATAAGTATGCCAGGTCACATCAATCAGCTGCGGGATCTGCGCCATGAAAATCAGGATGGCGAGCGCATTGACGAAGCCGGTGATGACGGAGCGTGAAACGAACTGCATCACCAGATTAAGCCGCAGTGCCCCGGCGATGATCTGGATAATGCCCATCAGGATCGTTGCTGCGAAGAGATACTCGACGCCATGTTCGCGCACCAGCGGGCCGACCAGAACCGCGACGGCCGCAGTAGCGGCGGAAATCATGCCCGGCCGGCCGCCGGTAAAAGCGATCACGATGGCGATGGTGATCGAGGCGTAGAGGCCGACGCTGGGATCAACCCCGGCAATGATCGAAAAGCCGATCGCCTCTGGGATCAGGGCAAGGGCGACCACGATGCCCGCAAGGATGTCCGCGCGCGGATTGGACGTCCAGTTGCTCCGCATGACGGAAAGATAGTTCATCTGTTGGTCCAGAATCTTGGGGTAGGGGCACCGATGGTACGAGAATGCGCGTGTTTCGCAGTCTTGGCGGCGTAAGTCGGTGCCCCATGCCCCAAGCGCCACAATTGGGCAACCGGAGCCTTGAACTTTCTATGCGGCGTGCAGGGCCACGGGCATGTAAGAAGGCTTGATGGCCATGGCTGAAATGGCCAGATCGGCATCAAACTCCGGTTCATCCGTGCCCGCCATGTCATAGTGGTGGAACTGGGCAAGGCCGATGAAGTTCAGCAAAGCTTCAAGGTGCGGGTCAAGCAGATTGAGCGCTGCTGCCGCCCCGTCTTTCGCGAAGGCACTGCTTCCCCGCGCGGTGATAATGTGAACCGGGCGGTCTGCCAGCAGTCCCTTGTAAGGAGAGGCGGAATCCCTGGTCATGGTGAAAGTCCTTCCCGGTCGAATGATCTGGTCGAACCACGCTTTCAGGGCTGCCGGCATGCCCAGGTTGTACATTGGCGTGGCGATCAGCACTTCGTCCGCTGCATCGATCCGGTCGATCATGGAATCGCTATAGGCGAGGGCTGCACGAAGCGTATCGTCGAGGGCCTCTCGCGGCGTAAAGGAAGCACGCAGGAACAGATCATCCGCAAATGGCGGCGGTGACTGGCCAATATCGATCTGATCGATTTCATAGCCAGCTTCACGAAAGCTGACGATGGCATGGTCTGTGCTTTGCCGGCTGCGTGAACCTTGACTGCGGGCGCTGGCGGATAGGGCAAAAAGGCGGGGCATGGATTTTCTCCTTGGGCTCGGTTGCCCAACCTCTTTGACCCAGTGTGCGACTGTCATTCTACGCAAGATATTTTGCGTTATGATCCTGACGTGGTCCCCGCCTTGTCCACAGAGCTTCGCCAGGCCAGATAGTCTGTGCCCCAAGCCTCCAGCCCTTCCATGATCTCGGAAAGGGCGTCGCCACGCTGCGTCAGGCGATATTGAAGATCTTCCTCGCCGCGTGTAATTACATCGTCGGCGACGAGCTGGCGCAACTGCATGGTCAGAGCCTGCTGGCTGATACCGTCGATAGCGGCGAGCAGCTCATTATATCGTGCAGGCGATGCGTATAGCTGTTCAAGTATGGTCGGTTTCCATCGACCGCGCAGCACGTCGAGCGATGTGCGAACAGGGCAGCGTTTTTCCAAACTGCCCAGACCCCGTCGGCTGTCCTCCTGGTCAGACCCGGCGTTTCGCGCGATGGCCATGGCTTTATCCTTCTTTCGTTATTCCGCGGCCTGGGTGAGTTGTTCTGCTTCTTGTGCCTGTCTTGCCCACATCGCGGCATAAAGGCCATCGCGGCGCAGCAGGTCTGCATGTGCGCCCTGTTCGGCCAGCCGGCCATCCTGAAGCACCAGAATGGTGTCGGCATCGGCAACGGTTGAAAGCCGGTGGGCGATCGAGAGGCTGGTGCGGTTTTCCGAAACCTTGTGCAACGTAGCCAGCACATCTTGTTCGGTTCGTGTGTCGAGCGCGCTGGTCGCTTCATCCAGCAGCAGGATCGGCGGATCCTTGACGATGGTGCGGGCAATCGCAACGCGCTGTTTTTCGCCGCCGGACAGCTTGAGCCCGCGCTCGCCTACTTCGGTTTCAAAGCGCTGCGGCAGCCGATCGATCAATGGCATCAGCGCAGCAGCGCGGGCGGCATTTTCGACGTCCACATCATCGGCGCCGTCGCGGCCATAAGCGATATTGTAGCCGATAGTGTCATTGAACAGGACCGAATCCTGCGGGACGATGCCGATGGCGGCGCGAAGGGATGCCTGCGTCACTGACTTGATGTCTTGCCCGTCGATCAGGATGCGTCCGCTTTGCGGATCATAGAATCGGAACAGCAACCGCGCGATAGTGGACTTGCCTGCCCCCGACGGTCCGACAATCGCAACCTGACTGCCAGCTGCGACCTCGAAGGAAAGGCCGTGCAGGATCTTCCTGTCCTTCTCATAGCCGAAATGAATATCCTCAAAGACAATGGTAGGCCGGCTAACCACCAGAGCCGGGGCGCCCGGTGCGTCCTTCACTTCTACGTCAGTATCCATCAGCCGGAACATTTCGGCCATGTCGATAAGCCCCTGGCGGATGGTTCGATAGACCGTGCCAAGCATATCGAGCGGGCGGAAGAGCTGGACGAGATAGGTGTTCACAAAGACCAGATCGCCAATTGTCATCGTCCCGCGTGACCAGCCCCATACTGTGTAGCCCATCGCGCCGGCCATCAGCATGTTGACTATTACGGCCTGAGAAATGTTGAGAAATCCCAGCGAATTTTCGCTCTTCAGCGCGGCCTGCGCATAAGCGCGGGTGGCCTCTGCATAGCGTTCCTGTTCACGGTGCTCCGCGCCGAAATATTTCACCGTCTCGTAGTTGAGCAGCGAATCGACCGCACGGCTCATCGCTTGTCCGTCCAACCGGTTCATCTCTTGACGCAGCTTGGCACGCCATTCGGTGATCCAGCGCGTAATCAGTGCGTAAGCGATGACGGCCAGCGCCGTGGCGATGACCAGACCGACGCCGAAATGGATGTAGAATATGATGGCTACAGCGACGAGCTCCAAGATTGTCGGAGCAAGGTTGAACAGCAGGAAATAGAGCATGATGTCGATGCTCTTGGTTCCGCGTTCGACCACTTTGGTGACCGCGCCGGTGCGGCGGCCCAGATGGAAGCGCAAGCTGAGTTGGTGCAGACGGTAAAAGACGTCCTCGGCCAGGTGTTGAGTCGCATCCTGCCCGACCCGCTCGAAAACGATATTGCGTAGCTGGTCGAAGAGCACGGCTGTGAAGCGGCCCAGCGCATAGGCCAGCACGAAGGCAAGTGCGACCGTCAGCACCGGCTCTGCCGATATGGTCATCGCATCGACGGCGCGTTTGTAGAAGAAGGGCAGCGACAGCATTGTGCCCTTGGCCGCGAAGATCAGGATCACCGCCACGGCAATGCGCCAGCGCAAGGCGGAACTGTCCTTGGGCCAAAGATAGGGCAGAAAACGTGCTACTGTCTGCCAACCGTCATGGCGGGCATCAGGATCGTTCACGGAATTATCGGGTGGCATGCGGCCCTATGTAGGCGCTGCGGTGCAAAGTGAAAGCCTTGCTATTGCTGTGCGGGGATATCGAACAGCAAGCTGCGCTTGCGAAAGTCGATCGCCACTCTCTTGAACAGACGCAATTCCCGCATGCCCAGAAACAGGGCGGGGCGGCGATCAAGCTTCAACCGGGCAAAGGCCGGGCTGTCGGCAAAAGCAATGACAAGGTTCGATATGGAAACGCCGCGAATATCGAGCTTACGGGCAGATCCGATGTCCGCAGTGACGGTTTGGCCGGTTGCGCTTCGAAGTGTCACGGGCGTGACGCTATGGCCCCGCCTGCCCAATGCGCGCTGCAAGGCGCCGTTTCCGACAGTGGTTCCTCCGCCGGTATCGAGGATGACAGATACCCGGATGCCATCCAGCCTGGCGTTGGTCATGATAAGCTGGCCCGAACGCTGTTTTGCCCGCACAACAATTTCATAGCCGCTATTGCCGCCGAGGCTATCGGCATCGCCGATTTCGATCCGGTTATTGCCGAAATCGAGCAACACGCGCTGATTTTTCAGACCGTCATTGCCCACGATTCCATCCGCGCCGATATGCCGCCGTTCAAGAAGCGGCAATACCATCGATTTCAGGCTGCGACGGCCCAGCTCGACGTGATCAACATGAACCGTCCTGACATCTTCTGATCCGGCCACACCGGCGATTCGCGCGCTGGGCCCCTCGCGCAGATTGAGGCTGCTCGCGAGTGCGCTTGATATGACGCTGCGCTCCGATCCGGTGTCGATCAGGAAGCGGAACGGGCCTTGCCCTTCGACGTTAACTGGAACGGTGAGGCGCGTTTCGCGGTCCGTTTTGGCCTGGATGACTTCGGCGATGTCTTCGGCCGGGGCGTCTTCCAAAGGCGTTGGTTCGGAGCCCGGTTCTTGCGGGTTCTGGCTCGCAGCTGCGGCCGAAAATGCGATGATGGCGACAAGGCCAGTCATGTGCTCTTCCCGAATCGGGCCGGTAACCCCGGCCACTGGGTCGCGAGGTTAGCCGCAGCCGCTGAATTGAGGCAAGGGCTGAATCTGCCCGGGGGCTGCTCGTCAGCTACCACTGCGCCGGACAAGATCCAGCAGCTCGAAGATGCGTTCCCTCGCGAAGAGCAGGAAGAATGCTCCATATGCGAAGGCGCCTGCCGAAACGAGAGCCGCAAGATGTGTGACTGGAGGCAATGTCGCGGAAAGATATGCATCAAGAGTCTTGACCACCGCGAACATGAACAGGCCGGCCAGCATCGGCGGTGCGATAGCAGCCAGCAGTTCGCGCGCTCTTACGCCAAGGATAGGCAGAACCCAGATCGCGGACAGGCCTGCCAGCAAGGGGTAACCGATGACCCATGTCGCAGCGAGGCCGGTTACGCCCCATTGCACGCCGGCAAGGAAACCAAGCGGCAGTATGATCGCGCCCAACATGGAATTGCGCGTGTCGATGCCCGGGCGTCCAGCGGCGTTGACCGCAGGGCCGAACAGCACATGAAGCGTCATGAAGGGCATTGCGAAGCCGAGGATGGTGATAACCGGGGCGGTCGCCAACCACTTCTCACCCAGCACGACCTGCACGACTGCCTCTGCGCTGGCGGCCAGGCCCAGGCAGAAGGGAAGCCCTGCCAGCATGATGATTCGAATGGACTTCAGGAAACCGTTCGACATCGCTTCTTTGTCCGACTGAACGCGCGAATAGGCTGAGAATGCCACTTCGTTGATCGGGGGGACGAACTTGCTGACGAACATCTGGGTCAGGAACAGGCTCGTCGTATAGATCCCCAGCAGGTGCGGCTCAAAGGAGCGCCCGGCGATTACGATGTCGGCCTGCGTTTGCAGGAACCAGAAAAATTCACCCAGCGCGACAATGCTGCCGTATCGGGCCAGCGACCAGGCCCCGCTGAAATTGAAACTCGGGCGAATGAAGATACGCGCAGCATAGGCTGTGCCAAATGCCCGGGCGGCAAAGCCCACCATTGGTGCAAATACCAGCGTCCAAACGCCAAGCCCTAGAAACGCCCCTGTCAGTGCAGCAGCAGCGGCCATCAGCGCTGAGCCGAGATTGACTTGCGCCTGCTTGCGAAAATCCATTTTGCGTGAAAGCACCGCATATCCAAGGGCGAGAAACGGATTGGTCAGGTAGATCAGCGCCTGCGCCCGCAGTATGTCGGTTACCAGAGGCTGGCCGTAATAGGCCGCGACAAGGGGCGCCACGAAAAACTGAATTGTGGCGAGCGTGCCATTAAGCACGATCAGCATGCCGAACAACTGGCGCAGCAAAAGGGGGCTGACATCGCGCTTCTGGATCAATGCATTGGCAAGGCCATAGCCGTTCACCAGGCTGAGCAGCACCACCACCACCGATGTCATGGCATAAAGCCCATAATCGGACGGGGCGAGAATACGGATCACCAGGAACGTAGAAGCCCAGGTTATCAACTGGCCCACGATTTGCGTGCCCGAACGCCATATAACGGCGCTTCTGACCTGGTCGCGCAATGATGGTGCGCTCGGATTCGAAGCTGGGGCAGATGTGTTCATGTCCGGCACTCTATGCGCCAGACCTGTTTACCATGAGGTAAAGGGCGGAAATCTGGGTGGGAACAAAGAAAGTCGCAATAATATGAAAAAAGGCGTTGACCGAATCTAAGACCCTCCATATATGCCCTCTCACCGGAGCGGAGACGCGGGTTTCTGCAGCTTCGTTTCGGTCGCCAACATAGACGGACACCTAGTCCCCCGAACCAATAGATCGGGGAGCGATGGTTGTCCGCTTCTTCCTGTCGGTGGCTCTTTGACATTGTTGATGTTGATGAAAGGACATGTGGGCGACGGCGCCCGGTCCGAGGGCTTCAAGGCCTCGGATACCGGTTAAGCTAAGTCGATGCCTAATGATCTGATCAAAGTTCGCTTTGGTTGGTTCTTACATGTCCTAACGTAACCATACGTTATACAAGTGCAGGTATCGGCTCCTTGAATTCATTCATTTCGGTTGGCGATCTTTCGGCCTCGTGCAGAAAGTCGTGCCGGTTTGAATTGGACACAAACTTGAGAGTTTGATCCTGGCTCAGAACGAACGCTGGCGGCATGCCTAACACATGCAAGTCGAACGAACCCTTCGGGGTGAGTGGCGCACGGGTGCGTAACGCGTGGGTATCTACCCTAGGGTGCGGAATAACTCGGAGAAATCCGTGCTAATACCGCATAATGTCTTCGGACCAAAGATTTATCGCCCTGGGATGAGCCCGCGTAAGATTAGCTAGTTGGTGGGGTAAAGGCCTACCAAGGCGACGATCTTTAGCTGGTCTGAGAGGATGATCAGCCACACTGGGACTGAGACACGGCCCAGACTC
>JAHRVR010000189.1 GCA_019090585.1 Sphingomonadaceae bacterium | reverse complement strand
TATGGCAGCAAGGAGGGCGCAGCACGGACGATGCTGCATGCAGCCTCCCTTGTTGTGCGGCGCGAAGGAAAGCCGGACATCGACGCCACAAGCCCGTTGCCGGATGATTTCGTTCGGCTGGGCTTCAGTGATGGATGACCTGGTCGAACGGGCAATCTCGATCGCCGAGGAAAGCTTTATTGCCGCGTCGGGACCCGGCGGCCAGAACGTCAACAAGGTCGCTACCGCCGTCCAGATACGGCTTGATGTCTATGCGCTGCGCTTACCGCCGGAAGTCTTCAGCAGGCTAAAGGAACTGGCCGGCAGCCGGATGACCGCCAGGGGCGAAATCGTTTTCACTGCGCGGAATCACCGCACGCAAGAGGCCAATCGCACCGATGCGCGCAAACGCCTCGGCGAGCTGCTCACACAAGCGCAGACGCTGCCTGAAAAACGCAAGAAAAGCCGCGTGAACCGCGTCGGCAAAGTAAAGCGGCTAAAAGCGAAGAAGCAGCGCGGCGAGGTCAAATCAGGACGCGGCAAAGTGCGCTTCGACTGACGCCCCGCGCTTTGCGCTGCCTGCCAGTTATGGCTGGTGCCCAAGCCCGATCCCGCCATGGCTGTGGATCGCCGGGCCAAGCTCATCGGCCAGCGCCTCAATCGTCCAGCCGCCTTCATGCTCAAGCGTCGCGACAGGCCGTGGCAAGTCGAAGAACGAAACCTTGTCGCCCCGTGCTTCCAGAACATAGCCCGATATTTCCTGCGCAGCGTCCGAGACCAGATAGGCAGCGAGCGGCGCGATCTTGTCGGCCCCAAGGTCGGTCTTCATTTTGTTGACCACGTCATCACCGGCACCGGTAATGCCCACCGTCTGTTCAATCAGCCGGGTCCAGGCCGTTGGCGCGATGCAGTTGGCCCGAACCTTGAAGTGACCCATATCAATGGCAATCGACTGGGTCAGTCCGATTACGCCATGTTTCGCAGCGGAATAGTTGGACTGACCACGATTTCCGTAAACGGCCGAGGGAGATGTGAACAACACGAAGCTGCCACTCTCCTGCTCGCGGAAGTGGGGCGTGGCGGCCTTGCAGACATTGTAAGCGCCGTTGAGGTGGGCATCGATGATCTCGTCCCACTGCTGACGCGACATCTTGTGCCACCAGCCATCACGCAGGAAACCCGCGGCATTGATCACACCGTCGATCCGGCCAAATTGGGTCAAGGCATCTTCGACCATCGAATTGGCACCAGCAGTATCCGTCACACTGGCAAAATTGGCATGGGCCTTGCCGCCCGCGGCCATGATATCCTGCGCGGTCTGCTCGGCCGGCGCGGAATTCTGGCCACTGCCGTCCGTGCCAACGCCGGGGTCCACGACCACGATACTGGCACCCTTGCTCGCACAGTAAAGAGCGGTTTCACGGCCAATCCCGCGGCCGCCGCCGGTTACGACCAAAACCTTACCGTCCAGCGCCAAACTATCCTCCGCCAGTTTCCTGTTCCGCCGGGGCAGTAACCGGAGCGGCTCTTCTGCGCAAATCTTCAGGAGAAAGGCGGCGCTCCTCGATCATCTGCGCCGCTTCGTCGAGAGCGCGCGCCTCTCCGACCGTCACGCCGCCAGGGCCGGGTTCATTGTCTCCCTTGCCGCAGGCCGCAACAAGCAGACAAGCTGTCAGGACTAGCTTGATCTTCATTGCAGCATCATAGCGCCATTCCCCAGACCAACCAATATTCAGCCTTCAATGATCCCTGTTTCTGGATGATGCTTGTCAAGATGCCTGCGAATGATCCTCAGATTGCGGCTGTTCGAACGGAACAGAAAGTCGAACAGATCCCCGGCAATCGGCACCGCACCGACAAGCGTATCAAATCCGACATTGGCCGCCATGCGCGTCAGCTGCAATTTCGACAGGCCCAGATTGCGCGCCTCCCAGACCAGATACAGGCCGAGCCCCGCAGCCACGATATCGCCCACCACAGGGACAAGGCCTATAATCGCGTCAAGGCCAACGCCTGACTTCATTCCCGGCAACGAGATGGAACGCTCCAGCAACTTTTCCATCGCCTCCACCCTTATTCGAATTGAAGCAGGATCGGTGCCGAGCGGAACTTCCGGACGGATCCGCCGGACACGGGCTTGTTGCGTCATGGGTAAGAGTCTCCCCAACAGGAAATTGGCCTGATTTTACTTGGGGAGCAGAGCCATGGACATCAAGGGGTGCCAACCCCAGCGGTTGGTCGAAAACCCTCTTACATCGCCGCGCACCAAAGCCCAGCGAATGGGTGAGCCGAAGGGAATGAACACATTCGCATCGCTCAGCAATATCTCAGCTTCGGCAATCAGTGCCGCACGCTCAGCCGGGTCCGAAACCTTCCTGGCCTGCGCAAGCTTTGCGTCGGCCTTCCGATCGCATCCGCCCTTGCGGACCTTGCAGTTGAAGCGATTCAGGAACCATGTTGCGCTGGGATAGCGCGCAACCTCATCAATCAACGTCAAGTCACCGGTCTGATCGGGTTCGGCTCGCTCAATGGCAACGCCGATCGCACCAAAATTCTCCGCAAGGCGCGTGATGAGCATGTCTGATCCCGGCCCCTGTGGAAGCCAGACGGACAAGCGGATATCAACATCGCTACCCTTGTCTTTGCGCCATAGGGCCACTCTTGAAGCGGCGAGCGCGCGGCGATCCTCCAGGGTCATGTCCTGCCAGCGTTCGCCAGTTGAATCGAGGCCTTCCTCCAATCCGGGCGATACAATCCGTGTTGTTGCCGTCCAGCCGTCAAGACCGAAAGGGGAAATCAGGGCCTTGCGATCAATTGCCATGGCCAGAGCTTCACGGTTGGCGGCATCACCCAGGAAACCCTTGGTGTTCCTGATCTGCAGGCCGAACAGTCCATCGACAGGATCGAGCTGGATCGTGCCGCGCAAGATCCCGACCGATGCTGTCCTTGGGAAATCTGCGATTCGGCCACCCATAACAAGATCAACCTCCCCTTTGTTGAAACGCGTCAGGGCCTCTTCGCCACTAACCGACGTAAGGCTGACGCTGCGGGCGCGATCCAACCACGTGGCAATTACCGCCATTCCAAGCTCCTCGGGCGGTATGGGGGTCAACCGCGCCGTATCCTCTTCGCGGTCAAGCCGCATGGGGCCTGCTCCGGCTCCCCTTCGGGTCAGGCCCAGCTCAGGCTGCGCAAGCAGTTGCAGGAAATGCGGCATGGGATAAGTGAGTCGAATTTCGATCACACGCCCCGCCATCTCACGTATCTCGTCGATACCGTTGAGATCGAGCGCCAGCGCCGTACCGCGCAATGACTTTACCGCACCGCGCAACGCCGCCGTGCCTGTCCTGGCCGTTATCTGGCTTCCATCGCGCCATGTGCCGCTGCGAAGCCGAAAAATATAGCTCTTGCCATCATCAGTCACGATCCAACGCTCGGCCAGTGCCGGTATCACCCGGCCCTGCTCATCAAAAGCGACCAGACCTTCTGCAAGGGATGCACGGGAAAGCTGCCCTGCAAGCGAAAGCCGCACGCCCGTCTCGAACGGATCGTCAGAACTTCCGATTGTCACGACGTTGAACTCAGTAGAATCCGAAGAGCCGCACGCGCTGACTATCGCAAGGAGCAACAGGCTGCTGAGCTTGAGCATCAATCGGGAAAACACCGGCATGAAATCTGCCTAGCCGATTCGCAGCGTTTCGAAAATGCGAAAGCCGTTGCCGCGCCCGCAATATCAGATCTTGCGCAGGGCCCCCGCCTTGCCCACGGGCAAAGGCGATCGCGCAAAGCGCGGAGTACCGCGACCCTCACCGGAAACGGAAGCAACAGTCGCCCGGGCGAGCCTGGGGTCAATTTCTTCGCGGAAGGTCATTCCGAAACGCTCATCCTGAACCCAGGCGACAGATCCTTCGACCCAGCCGACATTTCGTATGTTCACATCCACCACCGCGCCGCGTGGGACACGGACCGGACCTTCGCCCATCAAGCCACCGGCTGACAGATTACGAACCTTGATGCGGTGTTCGCCTTCCATGCCATCAATGCGAAAGTCAGCCATTACGAACAGACTGTCGCGACCGATCTGCCTATTTTCGTTTCCGTTCATTGTTCTGCCCGGCCATGTCGATTCAATGCATCTTAAAGGATTTGCGCATCTAAAGGATTTGCGCGTTCAACGTTTTGCAGCGCATCTGGTCGATATGACCGCAATCCGCATCGCCAAGCGATAAAGCAACCTGGCAAACAAAGTCTTAAAGGCGCACACTGCATTGTGCCTGATGATCAATCGTCGCGCGAAACCTTCTCGCGCCGCTCATGCGCTTCCTGGGATTCAACGGTCATCGTGGCGATCGGTCTTGCCACGAGGCGCCCCAGGCCAATCGGCTCTTGGGATACCTCGCAAAAGCCATACTCACCTTCTTCGATCCGCCGCAGCGCCGAATCGATCTTGGTGACCAGCTTACGCTGGCGGTCGCGCGTGCGCAGCTCAATGCCCCAGTCGGTCTCGCTGGAAGCACGATCGTTAAGGTCAGGCTCACGGATTGGACCGTCCTGCAGCTGTTGAAGCGTGCCGGCAAAAGCATCCAGAATCAGACGTTTCCAGCCAGTCAGCAATTTCCGGAAATAGTCTTGCTGCGCCTCGGACATATAGTCTTCTTCATCGGAAGGTACGTAAGTCCCTCCAATTTCGCGCCGGGCTTTGGCAAGTACATCGATTTCATCAGCAAGAGCCAATGCCATTCAGAAACTCCGCAAGTATCCTCCCAGCGTCGCTTCGTCCTGCTGTTTCGGGCATTCCCGATAACCCAGCGAGCCGCAATGCCGCGCCTATAGTTGCGTGGCAACATTGGCACAAGCGCCAATACCCTTTGATTGCCAAAAAGATGGCCTGAAAGGGAGCATTGCGCCGCGGCTGAGACGCCCAGGAGAAGTTTTTACCCGCCGCGTTAACCATTTGTTGACCATGAGAGACGAGCTTGGCGTCTCAGGCCGGGCAACAGGGTCCGCCAACTTGAGGGTATATGAAAATGGGAACTGCTTGGGTTCACGAGAACGAAAGTGCCGAGACTACGTCAGCGGATGTGGCGGGGGAAGACATGCTGGTGGCCAATTGCCTGACCGCAGCGGCCCAAGGGGATACAGACGCGTACTATGATCTTGGCGTCGCTTTTTCGACTGGCAGCCACGGGGTGGTTTGCGACCTTGTCGAAGCTCACAAGTGGTTCAACCTCGCAGCCGTTGGCGGACATGACGAAGCGCAGTTCTGCCGCGCCGAGATTTCCGACGAAATGACAGCGCGCGAAATCGCCGAAGCGCAGCGCCGTGCCCGCGAATGGCTTTCAATGAACAGCCGCAAGGCCGCCTGATTCGCCAAGAGTCTGGTTCAAATTCGGGAGCGGACCAGTGCCGCAAACCCGAAAACGCCCGTTTGGGAGAATTTCGGACCGGACCCTAACCTTCCTTGCGGAAGGGGGTCCGTTCGCCAAGCCAGAGCTGGTCTTGCACCATGCCGGCCCGCTCGCGCTCCAGAAACTCGCAAATCGCTTCACGCAAGCCGCGATGGGCGATGAAATGCGCCGAGCAGGTCCTGACAGGCTCATACCCACGCGCAAGCTTATGACCGCCCTGCGCACCAGCCTCAACCCGGTCGAGGCCCAACGCGATCGCCAGATCAATCGCCTGATAATAGCACAGCTCAAAATGCAGGAAGGGCTTGTCGATTGCAGCGCCCCAATATCTGCCGAACAGCGTGTGCGCGCCGATAAAGTTGAGCGCGCCGGCAACCGGCTCACCTTCCATAAAGGCCAGAATCAGCACGACACTGTCCGCCATCCGTTCGCCCATTAGAGTGAACGCATCGCGCTTCAGATAAGGCGTGCCCCATTTGCGCAAACCCGTATCCTGATAGAAGCCCCAGAATGCGTCCCAGTGCTCGGACCTGATGTCACCGCCGGTCAGCACCCTTATATCGACCCCTTCTTGTGCCCGGCTCCTTTCCTTGCGAATATCCTTGCGCTTTCGCGAGGACAGAGCGCCGAGAAAATCATCAAAACTTTCATAGCCGCGCCGCTCCCAGTGGAACTGGATATCGTTGCGGATAAGCCAGCCGGCATCTTCGAAAGCTGAAAGTTGCTCAGGCTCGATGAAAGTCGCATGGGCAGAAGACAGCCCGTTCGCCCCGCAAACTTCCTCCACCCCGCGAAGCAGCGGCCCACGCAGCGCGGGATTGCGAGTCAGCAGCCGGGGGCCGGTAGCAGGCGTAAAGGGCGCAGAAATCTGCAGTTTGGGATAGTAATTCCCGCCCGCCCGGTGGAAAGCGTCAGCCCAGGCATGATCGAAGACATACTCGCCCTGACTGTGCTCCTTTAGATAGACCGGTATTGCGCCGCCAAGCGAGCCGTCCGCCGCTTCGGCAACGATCGGCATGGGTGTCCACCCACTCGATCCGCCAACGCTGCCCGTTTCCTCAAGTATCGAGAGAAACGCGTGGCTGACAAAAGGATTGGCGCCAACAGTTAGCGCATCCCATTCCTCAGCTGGCAATTCACTGACACTCTCGACACTGCGAATCGTGAATTCCGCGCCGCTCATGCCTGCCCATCCAGCCCCGCCGCCTCGGCAATAGGCGCATCGGCAAATTCAGCCGCAATGGCGCGCTGGCGCGGGCTGCGAACGGTCCAGGTCGCAACGGGCAGGCCGCGCTTCCTCTGAGACGAAGCAAAGCGACTGGGCAGATCGCGAATGTCATATGCAAGAAAATCGGGCCGCGCATGCCAAAGCGCGAGATGCCGCTTGAGGCTTGCCACCACACCGCGCTCACCTTCCTCGGTCATGACCAGACCGCGCACGGTGTCGGGCGCATGATCGGCAAACCAGCGCGATACGCGCGGATCGAAACTCATCACCGCATGCGCGCCGTCATACCCCTCAAGCGTGTGCCGCACAGCCGCGCAAAAATCGGCAACCGGCATTTCCTTGCGCGATTTCACTTCGATCAGCAGCGGCACTTGTCCGCCGATCAGGGTCAACAGATCACGTAACACCGGAATCTGATCGGCACTGCCAGACAAGTCGATGGCGCTGAGCTGTTTGGCAGAGCGACCCGCAACGGGGCCGCTTTCACCGGTCAGCCGATCAAGATCCCAGTCGTGAAATACCAAGGGTTCGCCATCGCCAGTGCGTTGAACGTCACATTCGATGCCCAAACCGCGTGCGATTGCCGCTGCGAATGCCGAAGGAGAATTTTCCGGAATGCCGCGCCCATGCATTCCGCGATGCGCAAAGACCGCTCCGGCAATCCAGCCAGTCCGTCCCGGCGATGGAGCGGGCGCACGCCAGCGGTCAATCAGCGCGAATAGCGACAATCGCATCAACCTCCACCGCAGCGCCCAGCGGCAGCACCGGCACGCCCACAGCACTGCGCGCATGACGGCCCGCCTCACCCAGCACTGCACCCATCAGTTCGGACGCACCGTTGGCGATTTTCGGCTGCGCGGTAAAATCGCCTGTCGAATTGACGAATGCCCCAAGTTTGACGATCCGATCGATCCGGGAAAGTGAACCCAGCGCCGCCTTGAGCTGCGCCAGGATCATCAACCCGCAAGCCTGCGCCGCTAGAGCGCCCTGATCCATCGAGACATCCTCGCCCAGCCGCCCGGTAATCAGCTTACCATCCACAAACGGAAGCTGCCCGGACACATAGGCCAGCCCGCCTGTGACAATGACCGGGACATATACAGCCACGGGCGCCGCCGGTTCCGGCAGGACAAGGCCGAGATCGGCCAGCCTCGAATCGATTTCAGCGTCGGTCATTCGCAATTCTCAATCATTGGTTTGAGCGTAAAGGCGTTCAAGCAGCCAGGGCAAGGCCCGGTCCCACTCATCAATACGCGCGTGGGCATGTCCAGCCTCATGCGCACAGTCAATATGCGGCGCAATCGCGGGTTCAGCACACAGATGCAGACGTCCGGTCTGGGGCGCAATTTCACCAACAGAATCGTGATGCTGGGCCAGATCGTCGATGAAGATCGCGCGGCCCGGCTCATATTCGTCAAGAATTGCCTTGAGCGCCGGCCCTTTCGGACCCTGATTGGTATAGACCTTCAGATCGATGCCATGCTCGGCCAACTGGCGGGTGCGCGCTTCCTGACGGAAATCCTTCAGGTTGGTCAGAACAACGACATCGGCATGCTGCTTCAGCTCGCCGATCGCTATTACGGCGCCCGTCACAGGCGTCTGGCGGCGCATTTCGGTATCGAAGAAGAGGTTCAGGAACCCCCAGATCTCGTCCATCGTGACCGGCTCATTGGTCCCCGCGCGAGACATGGAGCGCATGAAACTCCCTCCACCCAGATTGAATTGAATCCCCTGCTCTTCCTGCAGCCAGTCGCGGTAATGCGAAACCATGTAGAGCAGCACTTCATCACAATCGGAAATGATCAGCGGACGGTTCATTCAGCAAGTCTTTCCTTCGTTGCGGCCAAATCCGCCGGTTCAACACCAAGCGCCGAGGCCGCAGCGACAAGGTCCGGCTCATGTGCACACAGAAATTCAATGACCGCGCGAAGCACGGCCTGATCCTGCAATCCGGCGCGCAGAGCATCGGGGGTCAGGCCGGTCAGTGCCAGCAGCCTTTCAGCCCGATCAGGCTCGCCCAGCACCCAGCCGAGCGCGGAAAGTGCAAGGGCATTTGGATCGCTAGCCGGGGATGGCGGTTGCCTCAGAATTGTCAGCCTCGCTTCCAGCGCATAGAGCATGAGTCCCGTAAGAAATGGTGACGACTGAGCGAATGGCAAAGCGAATCCTGGTTGTCGAGGACAACGACCTTAATCGGAGGCTGTTTTGCGACGTGCTGAAGAGCCAGGGCTTTGCCGTCGAGCCTGTCTCCGACGGCATGGATGCGCTGGAAACCGCCCGGAAATTTGTTCCCAACCTGATCATCATGGACATTCAGCTGCCCAATATCTCCGGCCTGGATCTGATCGAAGCGGCCAAGGCGGACAAAATACTTCGGTCGATTCCGATGCTGGCCGTCACCGCCTATGCCGGCAAGGGCGACGAAGAGCGCATCCGCGACGCCGGAGCCGACGGCTATCTTTCGAAACCGGTTTCGATCGGGCCCTTCATGACGGCAGTTAAATCGCTGTTGTAAGGCTCTGGCTTGACATTCACCGGGCAAAGCCCCTTTTGCGCCGCAATCTCCTTCTAGGGAACCGTCATGGACAGAGCTGAAATCGATACAAGAATCCGCACGCTGATCGAACCCTTCAACAAGAAGGGTATCGCCATCACCGATGACAGCCGCTTCACCGATGATCTGGAATTCGACAGCTTGACGGTCATGGACTTCGTCGCCGAGATCGAGGACGAGTTCGACATCATCATCACCATGAACCAGCAAGCCGAGATCGAGAATTACGGTCAGCTGGTCGATGCCGTTCTCAAACTGGCCGACAAGGGCTGAATGGGATGACCGACATGATTGGTCAGGTCGGTCATGCATCCGACCTGTTTTCAAAGTTTGATGACATCATCGCCATGCGTGAGGACCTGCTCGCATCAGGAGTGGAGGATCCCTTCAACCTGGTGATGGAACGCGTGCTTTCGCCAACCGTAGCCGTCTGCAACGGACGCGAAACCATCCTGCTGGGCACCTACAATTATATGGGAATGACTTTCGATCCCGAGGTGGTGGCCGCTGGCAAGGACGCGCTCGACCGGTTCGGTTCGGGCACCACCGGCAGCCGCGTGCTCAACGGCACATACATCGGTCACAGGCAGGTGGAAGACGCCCTGCGCGAATTTTACGCCATGGATCACGCCATGGTCTTCTCAACCGGCTATCAGGCCAATCTCGGCATCATCGCCACGATTGCCGGCAAGGGCGATTACATCGTGCTGGATATCGACAGTCACGCTTCCATCTGGGACGGCTGCAAGATGGGCGACGCGGAAGTCGTGCCTTTCAAGCACAATGACATCGATGCGATGGAGCGGCGGCTGCGCCGCATTCCCGATGGCGCGGGCAAGCTGGTCGTGCTGGAGGGCGTCTATTCGATGCTGGGAGACATCGCCCCGCTGAAGGAAATGATCGCCGTCGCCAAAAAGTATGGTGCGATGGTGCTGGTGGACGAGGCGCATTCCATGGGTTTCATGGGGCCCAATGGCCGCGGCGTCGCCGAGGATCAGGGCGTACTCGACCAAGTCGATTTCGTGATCGGCACATTTTCCAAGTCAGTTGGCACGGTTGGGGGCTTTTGCGTTTCGAACCATCCAAAGTTCGAAGTCTTGCGGTTGGTCTGCCGACCCTACGTCTTCACAGCCAGCCTGCCGCCCAGCGTGGTTGCAACTGCCGCCACCTCGATCAGAAAGCTGATGCATGGCAAGAACAAGCGCGCCCATCTCTGGGAAAATTCGCGTGTCCTGCACAAAGGGCTGAAGGACCGCGGCTTCCAGCTTGGCACCGACGAGCCGCAAAGCGCGATCATTGCGGTGCTGATGCCCGATCTCGAGAAAGGCGCTGCGATGTGGGAAGCGCTCCTTCATGAGGGGCTTTACGTCAACTTGGCCCGGCCGCCTGCCACCCCGGCGAACATGACGTTGCTGCGCTGCTCGCTTTGTGCGGAACATTCTGCCGAGCAGGTAAAGGCGGTCATCGGTATGTTCGAGCGGGCTGGGAAAGCCACCGGCATCATCGGGTAGGCTGGCAGGGAGCAATGGACCGTGTCTCGAACGCTTAAGATTTTGCTGGTTGTCGCGGCCCTTGCGCTCGGTGCATCGGTTTATCTGCAACGCGCCCGCCAGGCACCGCCACCCCTGCCGCTGCTGGGCATGAATGAGAACCCGTGCTCAGCCTTTGACCGAACATCGGGTCAGGCGCGCTGGAGATATGACTGGGCGGAAATATGCCGCTTCCAGGACGCCAACTCCAGGCTAGACAAGCAGGGTCATCGCCCGCAGCTCGTCATGATCGGCGATTCATTGACCGAATATTGGAATATCTCGGACCCGGAAATCGTCCAGCGCGGAATTGCAGGCCAATCGAGCGATCATGTTTTTTTGCGTTTTCGGCAGGACGCGGTGAACCTCCAGCCGGAGATGGTGCACATTCTGGTCGGCACGAATGACATCGCCGGAAACACGGGTCCAGCCACGCCGGATCGGGTCATCGGAAACATCCGTTCCATGGTGGAGATTGCCCGCGCGAACGGGATCACACCGATTATCGGCACGCTTCCACCGGCCCGTGAATTCGCTTGGGCCAAGCACAACGATCCCAACCCCTGGGTCGATATACTAAACCAAAAGATCAGGGCTCTGGCTGAAAGCAAGGGGATTGCACTGGCCGAATATCATGATGCTCTGGCCGGCAAACCCGATGTCTTCGATCAAGCGCTCTTCGATGACGGCGCGCATCCCAACGAGGCGGGCTATGCGAGGATGAAACCCGTTCTTGACGCTGCCCGCTCTGCCTCAACGCTTCGAAAAGATAACTGAGCGGGACACCTGAGACCCGGCTTTCACATGCCCTGATGAGCGGCTTCCAACTAGGGAACCGGATCAACAGGGGCGATTGCCGCGCCTGGGCCGGAATCCGCCGGATCGCCATTTTCATCGGCGCCGCCAAGCTGCGTGATAGCGATGAAACCGCCAACGACAAGCACGACAAATAAAGAGGTCACCAGGCCCAGATATTTATCGATAACCGCCTTGATCGGTGCGCCAAACAAGCGGAACAATATTCCGACCGACAAAAAGATCAGTCCCCGCCCCCCAAGGCTGGCCAGCGTAAATGTGAGCAGGTTCATGCTGATGAAGCCTGCGGTTATGGTCAGCAGCTTGAAAGGCACAGGCGTCGCGCCGGCAATCAGGATTGCTTCCCAATCCCTTTCATTGAGATGGCACGCTGCAATCGGAAAGCTCTCGGTCAGCCCCAGTGACCCGATCAGGCCTGCACCGACACTGTCATAAAGCCCCCAGCCGATCAGATATCCAAACAGCCCGCCAATAACTGAGGTCAGCGTGGCGATCAGCGCGAACCGCATCGCTTTCCTGGGTTCTGCCAGGCACATCAGGCCAAGCAGTGGATGCGGCGGGATGGGAAAGAAGCTGGCTTCCATGAAGCAGAACGCGGCCAGCCACCACTGCGCGTGCGGATGCGCTGCCTTGGCCATGGTCCAGTCATACAAGCGACGCAGCATGAGGGCAGATACTCCGCAAAGGTGCGAGCGGGTGCTTAAGGGCGCTGGATCAGCCCATCAAGGGCGGGGCGCATTCTCCCCACAGCTCTCGACACCGGACTAATGAACCTATTTGGTTATTTATGATTGACATCGTCACGCTGTTTGGGTACATACAGGGAACATCGCGATACACCGATTCGCCTCGAAGCGGCCTCGCACCTTTCCTTACATAACGGCATGGACCGAATTGAATGGCGGACACGAAGAAGTCCGGCCAGCGCGGGCAGCACTCTGCCGGGCGCAGGCCAACCTTTTCCGAATGGAGCAAACTGTTCCTTTCAGAACTCGCTGCGACATCCAATGTCAGGGCCGCAGCCCGCACCGCAGGCGTACACACTGCCACCGCATACGATGCCCGGCGCGCCGATGCCGAATTCAACCGAAAGTGGCAGGCCGCACTGTGCGAAGGATACGACCATCTCGAAATGGAGCTGCTTCACCGTCTCCGCATGGGCGAGGTCAAGCCGGCCAAGGACGCCAAGCGGGGCATGCGCCTATGGGACAATGCCACGGCTTTCCGGCTGCTTTCCGCCCACCGCGAGAGTGCGGCACAACATCGCGCAGCCCTTGATAACGAGGATGCCGACGCTGTCCTTGCCTCGATAGATGCCAAGCTCGACTCGATGCGGGAACGTGCGCACAAATCGGCAACGAGTGAAGCCGATGACCAAGAATAGACGTCTGGAATGGCTGCTCAGCCTGCCGCCCGCCCAAAGGCAGCTTGCCCTGAACACCCTGACCAAAGCCGAACGCCAGGAGCTTACCTGGCACTGGCGGTTATGGGCAAGAAACCAGCAGCTTGCGCCCGCTGGTGACTGGCGAATCTGGGTGATCATGGCCGGCCGCGGCTTTGGCAAAACCAGGGCAGGAGCCGAATGGGTGCGTGAAATTGCATCTGCCGATCCCAGCGCCCGCATTGCGCTGGTCGGCGCCTCGCTGGGCGAAGTCCGCGCAGTCATGGTGGAAGGGGAAAGCGGTATTCTGGCGACCAGCCCGCCACGCCGACGCCCAAAGTTCGAACCCTCTGTGCGGCGGCTGACCTGGCCCAACGGTGCGCAGGCGATACTCTATTCCGCAGGCGAAGCGGAGTCCCTGCGCGGCCCGCAACACAGCCACGCCTGGTGCGACGAGATCGCCAAATGGGAAAACGTCGGCGGCAAAGCCGAGCGCGCCTGGGACAATTTACTACTAGGCCTGCGCCTTGGCGAAATGCCCAGACTGCTGGCAACAACCACGCCGCGCGCCGTGCCGCTGCTCCGCCGCCTGCTGGCAGAAAACGGACTGGTGCTGACAAAAGGACGAACCGAAGACAATGCCGACAATCTGCCCGCCCGCTTTCTCAAGGACGTGCGGCGCAGTTTCGGTAAATCTCTGCTCGGACGCCAAGAGCTTGATGGCGAATTGATCGAGGATATCGACGGTGCATTGTGGACGCGCGGCCTGATCGAATCCTGCCGCGAAAGTGCCGGGATCGCCGCAGCTGCCCGGATAGTGATTGGTGTTGACCCTCCCGCATCGGCCAAGGGCGATGCTTGCGGCATCATCGTCGTGGCGCTGGGCGAAGACGGTGTTGGGCACGTGCTGGCCGATGTTTCGGTGCGCAAACCCAGCCCCGAACGCTGGGCCCGCGCCGTCGCCAAGGCATCGCAAGTATGGATGGCCGACCGTGTAATAGCGGAGGCCAACCAGGGCGGTGCCATGGTGGAAAGCGTATTGCGCGCAGCGGATATCTCGCTGCCGCTCAAACTGGTCCATGCCAGCAAGGGCAAGGCCGCCCGCGCCGAGCCTGTTGCCGCCCTTTATGAGGCCGGACGGGTCCGGCACGCCGGGATCTTCCCGGAACTGGAAGACGAACTGTGCGGATTGATGGCGGGCGGGGGATACGAAGGCCCTGGCCGCTCACCCGACCGCGCCGACGCGCTTGTCTGGGCGCTGACCGAACTGATGCTGAACCGCCAATCCCGCCCGCGTGTGTGGGTTGGGCAATAACCGGATACCCTGAGCGAAAGGCCATCCATGACATTTCTTGAAACGCTGGCTTCCGCCTTCAAAGGCGGGGACGACCGCGTGCCTTTGGCGCGCACTTATAACTCACCCTGGATCCATGCTGAAATGAGCCCGGGCCGGAAACCATTTGATTACGCGTCCGCGGTGCGGCGCGGTTATCTGGAAAATCCGGTGGCGCAGCGGGCCGTCCGGCTTGTCGCAGAAGGGATTGCGGGCGCTCCGATGATCGATACCGATCCAAAGCTGGCATCGCTCATCACGGACACCAGTGCCGGGCAATCGCTGCTCGAAACTCTGGCCTCACACCTGCTGCTGCATGGCAATGCCTACGTCCAGTTGATGAAGGATGCGAAAGGCAAGCCTGTGGAGCTGTTCGCACTGCGCCCTGAAAGGATGAGCGTGGTCGCCGCTGCAAATGGCTGGCCATCGGCCTTTACTTACAAGGTTGGTGAACAGAAACTCACGATCCCGACGCTGGACGAGGACGCCTCACCCAACCTCATCCATTTCCGCCACTTCCATCCAGCGGACGATCACTATGGCGCTGGCGGCCTTTGCGCTGCCGATCAGGCAATTGCGACACATAACGCAGCCGCGAACTGGAACCGCCAACTACTCGAGAATGCAGCGAGGCCGTCTGGCGCTCTGGTCTACGATGCAGGCGACAACGATACGCTTACACCCGATCAGTTTGACCGGCTGAAGGAAGAATTATCCGCCGCCTTTGCAGGCCATCCCAATGCGGGCCGCCCGATGCTGCTCGAAGGCGGCCTGAAATGGCAATCGATGAGCATGAGCCCGGCCGACATGGATTTCGCCACGCTCAAATCCGCGGCCGCGCGCGACATCGCCCTGGCTTTCGGCGTGCCGCCCATGCTGCTCGGCCTGCCCGGCGATTCGACTTATGCAAATTACCGTGAAGCGAACCGAGCCTTGTGGCGACTGACCCTGTTGCCGCTGGCCGCCAAGATCTTTGCCGCACTGGGCGAAGGCCTTTCTCCCTGGTTCCCCAAGGCGAAACTGGCGATCGACCTCGACCGCGTGCCCGCCCTTTCGGAAGACCGCGAGCGACTGTGGAGGCAAGTCAGTGACGCTGAATTCCTGACCGATAGTGAAAAGCGCGGCCTTCTGGGCCTGCCCGAAAAACCGGATAGCGAGGAGAACAAACAATGAACAATGAACAAT
>JAHRVR010000188.1 GCA_019090585.1 Sphingomonadaceae bacterium | reverse complement strand
TAGGTGCCTTGGCCGGTGCCTTGTTCTTCTTGACCAGCATCGATTTCAGATCGAGCTTGCCAAGCAGGGACCCCTTGCCCGGCTTGCCGCCATCTTCGCCCGAAGCATCTGCCGATCCCATCACCAGATTTCCCAGTTCGCGGATCGCAGCGGCAGGCTTGCTCGAGCGATTGGCCTCGGAAAAGGTCTGGCCAAGCTTGGCGGCATGGCTTGCGGCTTTGATGTCGTAGGGAATCGAAACGTCAATATCGGTTTCGATTGAAGCCTCGAAATCGCCTTTGCTAATTTCTGCAACGCTGTTCTGGACCTTGTTGGTAACCACGATCACTTTGGCATGCGGTGCATTTGACTTCATCCAGGAAAGCAGCCGGATGGAATCGCGGGCCGAGGCCAGAGTATATTCGGCAACGACGACCACGACGTTCACGTCGGCCAGCAATTGCGGAAAATTGATCAGCATGTTGCGCGGCAGGTCGATGACCGTCATTTCGAACGATTGCCGGAATTCTTCCTCCAGCTGCGTGAAAGCCGCGCCATCGGTCAACAGCGGCGAATTGATCGGCGCCTCGGCCGAAAGGATCGCCAGATTGTCGTTGGCGCGGATCATGGCGCGTTCGATGAACAGACCGTCAATACGGCTGGGGTTCTCGATGGCGTCGGTCAGGCCGCGGCCAGGTTCAAGATCAAGAGTAAGCGCGCCTGTCCCGAAATGGATATCGAGGTCGAGCAGGGCGGTAGGCAGCATGTTGTCCGCGCTGAACAGATAGGACAGTGAGGTGGCAAGCGTCGATGCTCCGACGCCGCCGCGCGTGCCGATCACAGCGGTCGAGATGTGCTGTTTGACCACTGCGCCATCATTTTGTTTAGGCTGCGCAAAAACAGCTTGGGCCTGGGCCAGAGAGTCGCGGACCTGGGCAGGCAACAGCGGTTTCAGGAGATAGTCGTGAATGCCGCTGGAGATGAGGTCACGATAAAGGCGGACATCGTTGACCTGACCGACCGCGATGACGATCGTGCCGGGCTCGCAGACTTCCGCCAGCGCGTTGATATCATTGAGCGGGTCGCCGCTTTCCGAGAGGTCGACCATCAGGATATTGGGGCTGGACGTGATCGAGAGCGACTGAACTGCGTTGCGCAGACCGCCCTTGTTGCACTTTTCGGGCTGCCAGCCCATTTCGATGACAACGGGCCGCAAAACGTCGAGCGAGGCCTCGTCACACAGATATGCAGCAAAGACGTCCCGGTTTCCTTGGGAACCCGATTTCCAGGGTGCATTCATGACTTTAGTCCTCCTTCGAGCCGGATGCTTTGAGGTCGTCGGCCCCGGTTGCTGCCTTGTCTCGATAAGTCTTGATAGCCTTGGTCGAGCTCATGATGATGGTGTTGCCGGTAGCGTCCGCGCCCCGGACCAGGTCTTCCGGATTGGCGATCATCGCGGCAAGATTGCCGTTGGTCGCACACCCGAAGTTGGTGCTGGTTGCATTACCAAGGTTTACGTCGGACTTGGCGTCCCAGTTCGGGCAATTGGGCACCGATGCGCTGGAACGGGTGAGGACAATCCGCGCCATCCCGGCATTGACATAACCCGGTGTGGTGGGCGCAGTTTCGCTGAGCAGAAGGCCATGGCGCGAGGCGAGCGTTTCAACCGCGGCGCGCGTGGCCGAACTGGTGAGCGGATCGTCAATCGAGATACGGTCTCCGTAGCGCAGGTCCATTGCTTCGAACCAGCCGGCAAGCCGGCGCTGTTCGGGATAAGAGAGGCCGCCGGCGCCAGTCGAGACGTCGAACGTGTAATTGGTGCGTTCCACAACCGGTTGATTAACGCTGTAAAGCGTCCGGTTGGTCGGCATGCTACCGCAGCCAGAAAGCGCCAACCCAATGGAAAGGGCGATGGCAATACCGGCAGTTTTGCTGCCAGGTGTTTTGGGCGCCGATTGGAAAATCGAATTCTTCATGATCGTCACCTCACTCATTTCAGGCTGAAACCGGGGGCCACTACATCGGCCGATGCACGGCGTTTGCGCGTGGATGCTTTTGCAGGCTTGGGCGATTCGCCTGGCTGCATCATGCTGATTTGCGGATTGCTAACCTCGCTGGGCGAAATGGTCGCTGTGGGCCGCGGATCCTTTGTCTGCTCGCCCGCGTTCATATTGCCCAGGATGCGCTGCAATTCGTTGGGAGCGCTGTATCCGTCGGTTGGCAGCTTGATGTCACCATCGCTGACCGGCTTGACCAGATAAGGTGTGACCACGATTACCAGCTCGGTCTCACCGCGCTGATAGTTGGTAGAGCGGAACAGCGAACCCAGGATCGGCAGGTCGCCGGCTCCGGGTGTCTTGTCGATGCTGTTCTGTGAGCTGTTGCTCATCAGCCCGGCGATCATGAAGCTCTGGCCGGAGCCAAGCTCAACCGTTGTTTCCGCGCGGCGGATGGTCAGAGCCGGGATCTGGAACCCGTTCAGTGTGACGGCACCCTGGCTGGAAAGCTCGGAAACTTCCGGGCGCACGCGGATCGAAATCCGCCCATTGGAAAGCACTGTCGGTGTGTAGCTGAGGCTGACACCGTATTTGCGGTACTCAATGGCAGTTGCGCCAAGACCCTGGCTGATCGGAATGGGGAATTCACCACCTGCAAGGAATTCGGCGGTTTCGCCCGAAAGTGCAGTAAGGTTCGGCTGGGACAGTGTTGTTACCAGACCGACCCGTTCGCCCAGATCGAGGGCGGAGGCGATGTCGATACCTGCCAGTTTTCCGGCAAGGCCAAGCGTCGTGGCACCGTCAAGCAGTGAAGAACCATACTGCGTTCCCCCCACGACGAACTGTCCGGTAGCGGGATTGAACGGGAGAGCGATGGTCCCGGCGGGAAGACCATAGACCGACGAGGCGTCGAGCGACGGGAAAGTGCCTGTATTCAGCGGATTGATCGATGTGGCACCAGTGCGACCACGGGCCAGGCCAAACTGGAAGCCGCCGGTTGTGTCGCGCGTTAGAATGTTGGTTCCGATCTCGCGGACCAGCGTGCGGCTGACTTCGGCAAAGCGTACGCGCAAGTTAACTTGCAGCGGGGTGGCTGTGTTCAATCGGCTGATGACGTTTGCAGTTTCGCCGACATAGGCCTGAACCAGGCGCTCGGCTTCGGCCGCATCCTCGGGCGATGCTATCGTGCCGGTCAGCAGAAAGGTTTCGCTGCCCATGGTCGAAACGTTGATCCTGGCGTTTGGCATGGCGAGGTTCAGCATGGCATCAACGCTGTCGAGGTTGGAGCCAACTTGCACATTGGCTGACCAGATGACGTCGCCGCGCGCATTGCTGGCATAAACAGTGGTGGTGCCACCGGCTTTACCGAACACGTAGAACTGTCTGGCTGATTTGACCTGGACGTCGGCGATCGTGTCATCCGCGACAAACACGTCCGCCATGGTGCCTGGCACCGTTACCAGCTGGCCGTTGCCGATCGACAGGGGAATTTCCTGCGACGGTTTGACGACCGATTGCGCATGTGCCGTTGCCGGCTGCAGTGCGGCCAGCGGGGCCAGGGCACAGGCCGCGCTCAGTGCCGATTTGATCAGACGGGATTTCATAGTGTTGCCCCCTGAGGCGTTGAAAGTCTTAGGCACGGAACTATCGGGTATGACTTTGGCCATTTCAGTTGCCTCCGACTTGTTCGACCGTTGTGGTTTTGCCACGCGTGACGCGGACCACGGGCCCCTTGCGAATTGGTGCGCCGGTGCCCGCTGCAATCGCCGTGACGGCGCGGTTCACAGCCCGGGCAGCGTTGCCCTCGGCGCTCGTCGGCTTGCTCTTGCGCTGGAAGCGCGAGACGTCGCCGCCGGTGACATAAGTGGTTGAACCTTCGATTGGACGGTTCGATTCCTGCTGCAGAAGCATCTCTTCCTCAGCCCGGGTTGCATCTTCGGGAACTTTGACTTGTCCGCTGGCGATGACGCGCTCAAGCTGGGCCTGATTGTCGGCCAGTGAGCGCAGTGAGAGGCTGATGGCGCCGACTGTCTGTGCAACGGCAACCTTTTCGGCGATGCGCGGTGTGACCTCGATGGTCACGGTGCGGAAAGCGCGAACGACGGTCTTGCCATCTTCGGTTTCAGATTCGGTCGACTGATCGGTTGCAAGCACTCGCAAGTTGCGCAAGATCGTTTCAGAAGCCTTGAGAGGCAAACCTTCACCGCCTGCAACGGTCTGGGTCAGGACAAGATCTACGCGGTCTCCCGGGAAGACGAAGCCGGCAACGCCGGTCTTGGCCGAGACCGGGATGGTAACGGCGCGCATGCCGGGGCCGAGTGCTGCGGCCAGGAAGCCGCGGTCGCCCGGTGCGACCAGCGCACCCTGGGTGACAGGCTCACCTGCCGTGACCGCGAAGCGCACGACTGTGCCGAGCAGCTTGGTCATGTCGGCCTGACCATCAATGAAGTAGGCGTCCTTGACGAGCTCTTCCGGCCAATCCTGGAAATTGATCGAATCGATTGTGACGATCGTCCCGACGGGCAAGGCGCGCTGTGCGACAAGGACTTTTGGTCCCTGACTCTCAGTTGCGGCTTCCGCCTGCGGCGTCGATGCGCCGATGAAAAGGGTTCGAGCTGCAAAGGCCGTTCCGACTGCAACAAGCAGCGCGACAACGAGCAGCACCAGCTTCTTCTTATCCATGGCTACGCAAGCCCCCTAGAAAAATTCCACGAATTCAGACGGTGAACATCGGTCAAATTGGTTAAAATCAGGTTCATCCAAGGTAACCCCCGGATTGTATTTGCGGAAAATGTTGGTTTGCGAGCACCCACAGGCCCGCGGCAGAGATGGCGATTCCATAAGGAACAGCCACGCGTCCTTGTTTGCCGCGGATATAGTGGATGCCGCCGAATATGAGCGTGAGGACTCCGCCGACAAGGGCCATCACGATGATGAGCTTTATGAACCAGAGCGGCTGGATCCACAGCGAAAGGGCAGTGAGCAATTTTACGTCGCCGCCGCCCATCATTCCGAACGCGAAGAGCGCGGCAAGGGCGGTGAATGTTGCGACGGCAATAGCAAGCTGAATTCCCGCATCAGACCAGCCAAACTCGCCGGTTTCTTGCGCAAATGCGATCCAGAAAAGGGGCGCGCCCAGCGCGATTGCTGCGGTTAGCCAGTTGTCGATCTGGCGCCGGCGCAAGTCGGTAAATGCAGCAACCAGCAGTCCGGTTGCCAAAGCTGCGAGCAATGCGTACGAGAAAATTCCGCCGTGCATTTACGTGTTCCCCCTGAACAGGGGAGCATCTCTACCGGCGATGACTTACCAAATAGTAACTAAGCCAGTGAGGCCGGAATTAGCCACGTGAAGCCGCAGCAATCCGTTCCAAACGATTGCTTTGACCGGCGCGCGATACCTGATGCGGCGCACGAGGGCTGGTGGAGCGCTCCCGACGGACAGTTGATCCGGCGGATTGATTGGCTTGCAGGCGATGATAGCACCCGGAACAAAATTACCCGCGGTTCGCTCCTGTTCGTGCCCGGACGTGCGGATTTCTACGAAAAATACCTCGAATCTCTCGATCACTGGTATCGCAGGGGCTGGAAAGTTACGGCGATTGACTGGCGCGGCCAGTGGCTTTCCCGGGAGCTGGGCGACGATAATGTGGCCGGCCACGGCGATGATTTTGGCGCATGGGTGGATGATCTCGCCGCCTTTTGGACCGAATGGAAGGAACTCAATCCGGCTCCTCATGTCCTTGTTGGCCATTCGATGGGCGGGCATATCGTTCTGCGCGCCCTCGCCATGAGCGGCATTAAACCGGACGCGGGCGTCCTGTCCGCCCCAATGCTTGGATTTAAGCCGGATAGACTTCCGCGCGGCGTTCTTTATCGCGCAGCGCGATTGATGGTCTGGCTGCGCCGGCTCCGCCGCGCGGTGTGGAAAGGAAGCGAAGATGTCGGTCGCTTGCCGGATGACCGCTTCGATATGCTCACCCATGATCGTGATCGTTATGCCGATGAGACATGGTGGCGGCAGGAACGCCCGGAGCTTCGGCTGGGTCGGCCCAGCTGGGGATGGATATCGGCAGCGCTGGCATCGATGAAATTTCTGGATCGTCCCGCGCTTCTGGAGGCGATTGCAACGCCTGTGCTGTTTGCCGCGACCAGCGCCGATGGCCTTGTTTCCTATTCCGCGATTGAACGTGCTGCGGAGCGGCTCCCAAATTCGCAGCTAATGGATCTGGGCGAGCAAGCCCGCCATGAAATCCTGCGTGAAGTTGATGCGGTGAGAGAGGAGGCTCTTCGGGGCATTGACCAGTTTCTTGACGAGGTTGCTCCTGTTGAAGGCCCTGCTGATGGGGCCGGGGCATGAACGAGAAGTACGATATTGCCATCGTCGGTGGCGGCATGGCCGGGGCCTCGCTTGCGGCTGAATTGGCGGGCGAAGCGAGCATTATCGTGCTCGAAGCCGAAGAGAGGCCGGGCTACCACGCTACCGGCCGCTCCGCTGCATTCTGGACCGAGAGTTATGGCGGGCCGATGGTCCAGCCGCTGACGACGGCATCCGGTCCGTTCCTGCGTGAGGCCGGCTTCCTGTCGCCGCGCGGGGCGCTAACGATCGGGCGGGAAAGGGACGAACACCTCATCGACGATTTCGTGGCTCGCTTTTCGGCGCTGGACGTCACGGTTGAGCGACTCTCGCGGGAGGGGTTGGAACGGCATTTGCCCCGGCTTCGGCAAGGGTGGAGCCACGGTGCGCTGGAGCCGAATTGCTGTGATATCGATGTTGCGGCGCTGCATCAGCATTACCTTTCACACGCGCGAAAGCGCGGGGCGCAGGTTCGGCTGCGCAGCCGGCTAATGGCGGCGCAGCCAGACCGGGCCGGCTGGTTGGTCGAGCTTGAAGACGGTGTGCAGGTGCGTTGCGGGATCCTTGTGAATGCCGCCGGGGCCTGGGTGGATAGCGTAGCACAAGCCGCCGGCGTGAGGCCCATCGGTTTTGAGCCGCTGCGGCGCACGATGGTCCAGCTTGCGGTTTCCCCGCCTGCATCGGAAACACTGCCGCTGGTGCTGGACGCGAATGAGCAGTTTTACTTCAAGCCGGAAGCCGGGGGCCTATGGCTTAGTCCGCACGATGAGACGCCCAGCGCGCCGTGCGATGCAACGCCGGAGGAGATTGACCTGGCACTGGCGATCGATCGCTTTGAAGGCGTAATGGACTGGCCGATCGACAGGCTTACACACCGCTGGGCGGGGCTGCGTACATTCGCGCCCGACAGGCTGCCGGTTTATGGCTTTGACCCGCGCAACTCGCGCTTTTTCTGGTTTGCAGGGCAGGGCGGTTTCGGCATCCAGACTGCGCCGGCAGCGGCCCGGCTGGGCGCATCGCTGCTGCTTGCCAAAGACCAGCGCGAAGTCGATCCCCACCTCTTTCTACCGCAGCGGTTTGCATAAGCGATTGAGAGGGTTAGGATGCTGGCGTTCCACCGATTTGGGAAGGAAGAAAATGGCTCACCGTTTCGAGATACGTAAGAACAAGAAGGGCGAGTTTGTCGCTTATTTCTGCTACAATTCTGAAACCATGTTCTGGACCGAGGGGTATTCCAGCAAGGCCAGCGCCAAGAATGCCATCGAATCAATCAAGAAGAACGGCCCCGGTGCCGATACGGTCGACACCACGGGCTGAGGATCGAAATTCCAGTTGATGGGAGGCTGGGCTTTGCGTCTTGCCTCGCATCCATAAAGCCGGACCGGCCTGATTAGATTGAACGTGCGGTTTCCGCTGCGTCGCTGGCGATCTTGTCGACACGCTCGTTTTCGGTATGGCCATTGTGCCCGCGCACCCATTGCCACTGAACCGTGTGTGGTTGCGCAGCTTCGATCAGGTCATGCCACAGATCGGCATTTCGTACCGGCTGTTTGCTGGCATTGATCCAACCTTTGCGCTGCCAGCCTTCGATCCACTTGGTCATGCCGTCGATTACATAGCGGCTGTCTGTATGGACGGTAACCTCGCAAGGCTCGATCAGGGCGTTGAGGGCCCGGATTACTGCGGTCATTTCCATGCGGTTGTTGGTCGTATCGGGATCGGATCCCGACATTTCCTTTTCATGCTTGCCCATGCGCAGCAATACACCCCATCCGCCAGGGCCGGGGTTTCCCTTGCATGAGCCATCTGTGAAAATATCGACGTTCTTCAAGACCAGTTACCGTGTTCAGCCAATTTCGAAAATTCCTGCGTTCGCGGGGTCGGAATAGAACGCCAACCGGCGTGCAAATGCCATCGGATCTTTGGGCGTTACCAATGCGTCTTCCGGCCTGTTCAGCCAATCATAGGTGCGGGTTGCAAGAAAGCGCATCGATGCACCTCGTGCCAGAATGGGAAGCGCCGCCAATTCTTGCGGACTAAGAGGTCGGACTGATTGGTAACCGGCCAGCAAGGCATCAGAGGCTGCCGCATCGAAATGTGATCCATCGCCGTTGAAGCACCACGCCGCATGAGTGACGGCAACGTCATAGGCGATGATGTCGGTGCAGGCGAAATAGAAATCGATCAGCCCGGTCACTTGGCTGCCAAGCATCAGCACATTGTCCGGAAACAGGTCTGCATGGATCACGGAATGCGGAAGATGTTCTGGCCAGTTGCGTGCCAGATGATCAAGTTCATCGGCAATTATCCGCCCCAGATCAGGGTGGATTGAAGCGAGGCCACTCTCCTGGCAATCATCCATCAGCTTTTTCCATGCGGAAAGCCCCATGCTGTTCTCGCGGCTGCCTTCAAAATCGGCAGCGGCCCGATGGATTTGGGCCATGGCCGCGCCAACCGCGTGGGCCTGGTCCGGCGTAGGCTCTGTAACCGAGACTCCCGGCAGGAATTCGATCAGGGCCAGCGCCTTGCCGTCATGCAGGCGAAAAGGCCGGTTGGCGCGATCATGGATCGTGCGGGGCACCGGGCAGCCGCATCCGGCAAGGTAATCGAGCAAACCAAGGAAGAAAGGCAAGTCGGCCAGATCGGTCCGGCTTTCATACATGGTGAGAATAAAGCGCGCGGTGCTTGCATCGCTTTGCCTGGTTTCGATGAGCCAGTTGCTGTTCGAAACCCCTTCGGCGATGCCCTTTGCCGAAATCAGTGTTCCGACATCGAATTCGCTGATGATGTTCGCCATCACTTCAGCGCCGAGATTTGTATAGACTGCCATATCCGCCGCGCTCAGCCTGTTAACTGCCGGGGCAGTTTGAAAGTGATGGTCTCGCGCGCGATAACCGTTTCTTCTTTGCTGACCTGCCGCATTTTACCAATCCGATCGAGCACCTCGCGCACCAGTTCTTCCGGTGCGGATGCCCCTGCCGTTAGACCGAGTGTGTCGACACCATCAAGCCATTGGGGCTCAATTTCATCAGCTCTCTGGATAAGCCGCGCGGTGGCACCGGCGCGTTGCGCAACTTCTACCAGTCGCATGGAATTGGAGCTGTTGGGCGCGCCGATGACCAGAACCAGCTGGCATTCAGGCGCGATTGTCTTGGTCGCGTCCTGTCGGTTCGACGTTGCATAGCAGATGTCTTCGGCTTTTGGCCCGACCACATCGGGATAGCGCAACTTGATCGCAAGGATGATCGCTGCGGTGTCATCCACCGATAATGTGGTTTGAGTCAGATAGGCCAGATCCGTGCCTTCGGGAAAGGTAAGGCGGTCAACATCAGAGATGGTTTCAACCAGCGTCATTGTTCCATCCGGCACCTGGCCGAATGTTCCGATCACTTCGGGGTGGCCTTCATGGCCAATGAATATGATGTGGTGCCCTGCACTGAATTGCCGTTCGGCCTGCCGGTGCACCTTGCTGACCAGCGGGCAGGTCGCATCAAGCCAGTCCAGGCCGAGCTGCTGGGCATGGGCCGGGACTGATTTGGGGACCCCATGGGCACTGAAAATGACCGGAAAACCACTGGGAATATCGTCAATATCCTCGACAAAGACCGCGCCTTTTGCCTTCAGGCTCTCGACGACGAACCGGTTGTGCACGATTTCGTGGCGGACGTAGACCGGCGCGCCATAGCGTTTGAGCGCGAGTTCCACGATCTCGATCGCCCGGTCCACGCCGGCGCAAAAGCCCCTTGGTGCAGCGACGAGAATCCTTATTTTCAGGCTGGGCTGGGATAATGGCGCATTCATCATGCCGCCTCTAGCGCTTTGGTGCGCGGCTCGCTAGGGCATGCGCAAGTCAATACGAGGATGTCACCATGACAATTCGCAAACGCCTGAGCGCATACGGGCTTCTTGCAGTAGCAGCGATCGGCGGCCTTTCCGGTTGCAAGTCCAACGGAGATCTAGTGGTGAATGAGGGTGTCGGTGTCACAACCGTGCGCTCGCGTTGCCCGGCCGTAGGCATTCCCAACTACACCGGGGATATAACGCTGTTCCGCGCAGGCGGAGCCACGACCGTCGACGATATCGACGTTGTGGCGGCGATGACCAATATTCGCTCGCAGTGTGATGAAACTACCGACCGGATTTCTGTCGCTGCGACCTTCGACGTCCAGGTTCGGCGAAGCGATACGCGCGGTGCCCGTCAGGTGACATTGCCCTATTTCGTTACAGTGCTTCGCGGCGGAAGCGCCGTTGTTACCAAGCGCGTGAGCACGGTGACGGTGAACTTTGCGGACGGGCAGGAGCGTGCATCCGCCGCGGGTCAGGGTTCGGCCTATGTCGATGCGGCAGCGGCTACTCTGCCGCAAGACATCAGAGACCGGATCACGCGAAAGCGCAGGGCCGGCGATGCCGATGCGGCGATCGATCCGATGGCCGATCCAGAAGTACGGGCAGCGCTTGCACGGGCAAGGTTTGAACTCCTTCTGGGGTTCCAGCTGGATCAGGGCCAGATCACCTACAACGCGACGCGCTGATCTTCGATCGTTGCGGGTTCGAGCTTGGGGGGCGAAGCACTGCATCCGGCGCGCTGCGGTTGAAACCGTGTTGCGATCAGCAAACGCCTTGTTGGTCAGCGGCGGCCGGAAATGGCTGAAAACGGATAGTCGGGCAGGTGGGTTTGCGGCGCGCGGCATCCTTTAGGGTCCTGCCTTTGCCGTTTCCCCCGCCCATTTGCGCGATCATGCCGGGTTAAACGCTACGTCTGACTATCACCGTTCTCACGGTCGAGCCGGACCTGTCTCTTATACACATCTGACGCTGCCGACGACTAGACGAGT
>JAHRVR010000187.1 GCA_019090585.1 Sphingomonadaceae bacterium | reverse complement strand
GGCATTCGCGTCAGCCTGTTCATCGCGCCCGAACCCCGGCAGATCGAAGCGGCGTTGCGGCTGGGCGCACCGATCGTGGAATTCCACACCGGCGAATATGCACACGCCGAAGGAGCAGCCCGCGCCGAAGAATTGAAGCGACTCACCGATATGGCTGCACTTGCCGTCAAAAACGGGATCGAACCCCACGCCGGCCACGGCCTGACATATGAAAACGTGCAGCCCGTTGCCGCGATCCCGCAGCTCAAGGAACTGAACATCGGCCATTACCTGATCGGCGAAGCGATTTTCACCGGGCTGGAGACCGCAGTCCGCCGAATGCGCGACCTGATGGATGCGGCGCGGTGATTGCCTTGTTCGCTCAGGCTCAGGACGCCAGCCGGAAGAAAGCTCCATGATCATCGGCCTCGGTTCCGACTTGTGCAGCATCGAGCGTATCGAGAACTCGCTCAACCGATTCGGAGAGCGGTTCGAAAATCGCGTCTTCACAGAGACAGAGCGCGCCAAAGCGCGGCGGCGGCCGTTCACCGTTGCCGGCACTTATGCAAAGCGGTTCGCTGCCAAGGAGGCCTTTTCCAAAGCGGTGGGAACCGGATTCAAGGCAGGCGTCTATATGAAGGATATCGGCGTCGTGAATGCGCGCAGCGGCGCACCGACGCTGGCGCTCACCGGCGGTGCAGCTGAGCGATTGGCGGCGATGATACCCGCCAGACATGAGGCCCTCATTCATTTGACGCTCACAGACGACCACCCGTGGGCGCAGGCCTTTGTCATCATCGAAGCAAGGCCGCTATGAGCGAAAACACGACAACGCAGCCGGAAACCAACCCGCAGGCCGAAGGCGTGGACTGGTTTGCAGAGCTGCGCGGCCTGGCGCTCATGCTGCTTGCTGTGCTGGCCTTCCACAGTTTCATAGCCAAGCCCTTCTATATCCCGTCGATTTCGATGATGCCGAACCTGCTTGTCGGCGATAGACTGGTGGTCAGCAAATATCCCTATGGCTGGAACTGGTCATCCGCCTCTTTCCACGTCCTGACTCGCAGAGAATGGCGAGTGGCTGGAAGCACGCCGGAATATGGCGATATCGTCATCGCTGTGCCGCGCAACCGGAGCGAGGATCTGATCAAGCGCCTCGTTGCCCTTCCCGGCGACCGAATCGCAGTACGCAACGGACAGATCATCCTCAACGGCAAGCCGGTTCCTCAGAAAGTCGAACCGTCACTGGAATTGCCCGCCGATCCTGACCAGCCCTGTGACGAATATACCTTTCCCGGCCTCAAGGCACGCAAACCTTCTGGCCGTTTCATTTGCGAACTGCCGGTCCTCCGGGAAACCTTGCCCAACGGAGCCAATTATCTGGTGATCGACCATCTGCGCCAGTCGCTTGACGATATGGCTGAGATCGCCATCCCTGAAAGTCACGTCTTCCTGATGGGTGACAATCGCGATCATAGCGCGGACAGCCGCGCCTCGCTGGAGGACAACGGGCTTGGCGGGCCGGTCCCGCTTTCCGATATTGGTGGACGCGCTGAGTTCATCACCTTTTCGCTCGACGGATCGCAGACATGGAACCCGGCCAGCTGGTGGAACGCCTTGCGCGAAGGTCGGTCATGGAGCACTCTGCGCCCGGCGCTGGGCAAAGGGGAACGCAAATGAGCGAGGGCAAGGACGAAACACCGCCAGCAGCCTCCGCCCCGCCCGCTGTCCCTTCTGCAAAGGCCGGACCGGCTGACATTTCCGATCCACTGATCCGACAGGAAGCGCGCCGCGCTTTCGTGTGGCTGGGCATGGCCTCGCTTGTCGCCCTGTGCGTGTTGCTCGCCAATCCGCTGCTTGTCATATTCGGCGGCATCGTCTTCGCCGCGATGATCGACGGCGGCGTCAGGCTGCTCGGCAGAGTGCTGAAGATCGGTCACGGCTGGCGCGTTGGAATCGTGTTGCTGCTTGCTGTTGCTTTCCTGATCTGGACCGCGAATTTCGCTGGCAACCAGATAGCCCGGCAAGCCGCCGAACTACCTGCAATTCTTGAGAGCCAATGGCTGGCCGTGCTGGGCTGGCTCGAACAGCAACAACTGGGGCTGGAGATTTCACAGCTGAAAGACATCGCGGGACAGGTGATGGGCGGCATCGGTCAGCTTTCGCGCGCAGTCGGAGGCATCATCGGCATCTTCACCACCACTTTTCTGATCCTCGTGCTCGGCATTTATTTTGCCCTTGAACCGCATCTCTACAGCCGGGGTGTCGGCTGGATGCTGCCCCGCGAGCGGCGTGACTATTTCGGGGAAACGGCAAGGATCATGGGCCGCTCGCTACGGCGATTGCTTGCCGGAAGACTGCTGGGCATGGCGATCACCGGCACTCTTACCTGGCTGATGCTCGGGCTTTACGGTGTGCCGATGGCAGCTCTGCTGGGCCTGCTGACCGGCCTGCTCGCATTCCTGCCAAATATCGGCGCGCTGATATCGGGGATTCTTATCGTGCTGGTCGGCTTCTCGGGCGGGATCGAGATGGGGCTTTACGCGATTTTCGTTTACGCCTTCATTCAGACCGTCGATGGCTTCATCATCGGCCCGCAAGTGGCCCGCCGAACGGCCGACCTGCCGCCCGCCCTCGTATTGGGCGCACAGCTTATCATGGGCGTGCTGTTCGGTTTTCTTGGCCTGATCCTGGCCGATCCGATGGTGGCGATGATAAAAGTCTGGCTGGAGCGCTCTGCCCAGCAGAATCAGGCAGACCGAACCGGAACCACCTGAACCAATGGCCCGCAAGTTCCTCTATATCGTTGCCGGCATCACGATACTGGTGATCGCGGTGATGCTGGCATTGCGGCTTTGGGCCGCGAAGCTGACGGAAATCGCCTTCGTGCCCGATGTTGAATTTTCCGCACAGCCGGCGCTGAAGGACAATGCCTACGCCGATCCGGACATGTGGATTTCCCGTCCCGGCCTTGGCGCAAAGGATCCAGCACGCTGGCTGCCACCGGGCCATACCGAAGAACCAAAGGCGCTGGGCGCGGCGGTTTTCTTCATTCACCCAACAAGCTATTTCGAACGCCGCAGCTGGAATGCGCCGGTTGGCGACAAGAGCGCCCGCGATCTGGCCGAGCTCCTGATTCGCGGCATGGCCAGCCCCTTCAACGCCAGTATCGACATCTGGGCGCCGCGCTATCGCCAGGCCACTTTCGGTGCGTTCCTGACCTCTCAGCCGGAAGGGCGCAAAGCGCTCGATGCGGCATATGGCGATCTGCTCCCGGCTTTTGACCAGTTCATCGCGACAGTTGCAAAGGACCGGCCGATCGTTCTGGCCGGACACAGTCAAGGCGCGTTCCACTTGCGCCGTCTGATGCGCGACAGGATCGCCGGAACGCCGCTGGCAGACCGCGTGGCAGCGACTTATATCATCGGCTGGCCGGTCTCGATCAAGCATGATCTGCCGGAAATGGGCCTTCCTTTGTGCTCCGGCGCGGACCAGCCGGGCTGCATCGTCAGCTGGCTAACTGTCGCCGAACCGTCCGATACCGAGATGCTGCTGCGCGCCTATAAAAGACAGCGCGGACTGGACGGCAAGAGCATTACCAAGACCAACTTCGCGTGCAGCAATCCCCTGACCGGGGCTCAGGGCGGACAGGCCCCGCCTTCGGCGAACCTGGGCACTCTGGTTCCCGATATTGAGGGAAGAAGCGGAACTCTTGTGCCCGGCAAGGTTGGCGCGCGCTGCCGTAAGGACGGGTTCCTCTCAATCGGTCCTGCACCTGCGCTGGAAATCGGCCCATACGTCTTGCCCGGCAACAATTACCACTTGTTCGACGTGACACTGTTCTGGGCCAATCTGCGCCGCGACGTGGCAACCCGCGTCACCGCTTGGGAAGCCGCGCAGTGATCACCACGGACAAATCCGAATTTCGAGATGCACTGCCAGACGGCGGAATCCTGCTCGGGATCGATCTTGGCACCAAGACGATCGGCACCGCGCTGTGTGACGAAGGCTGGCGCTTCGCGACGCCGGGAAAGACACTCAAGCGCGGAAAATTCGGCGCGGACAAGGCCATTCTGGAAGCACTGGTTGCCCAGCGCAGCGCGGCCGGAATCGTCATCGGGTTGCCACTCAACATGGACGGCAGCGAAGGCCCGCGCGCCCAGTCAAGCCGCGCCTACGCCCGCAACCTTTCAATCCTTGGCCTGCCGATCCTGCTGTGGGACGAGCGCTGGTCCACCGCCGATGCCCAGCGCGGTCTGATCAGCCAGGACATGAGCCGCGCCAAGCGGGCAGAGCGGATCGATTCGGCAGCGGCCGCAGTCATCCTGCAAGGCGCGGCCGACGCGCTGGCCGGGGCGGTTTTTTAGGTTACCTCACGCGCCGGGCGGCGGCATCCGCGGTCTTGGCTTTCCTCGCGCCTTGCGGCGCTGCGGGCGGCCGGGCGGCCTTGCGAACCCTCTCGGGTTCGGGCGCGGTTGCCTCAGGCGCCGGG
>JAHRVR010000186.1 GCA_019090585.1 Sphingomonadaceae bacterium | reverse complement strand
TTTCGGGCATTTCCGCTCAGGAATTTTGGCCAGACCTCATCCTTCAGCGGCAGCTGGTCCAGCTCGCGGAAGATTCGTTCAAGTTCCAGGCCGAAGGGGAAATAGCCAGCGTAAATAAGTTTGTCAGAGCCGCGCGTATTGGCGAAGTCGATGATCTCCCTGGGGAGATGTTTCGGCGCGAAACCGGACGTGGAATAATAAAGGTTCGGCCATTTGAGCATGAGCTTTACCGCCAGATCGGCCCAGGGTTCCCCGCCGTGGCGCATAACGATTCTCAACTCAGGAAAATCGTAGCAGACTTCATCGAGATAGCCGACGTATTGTGGCTGCATTTTTACACGCGGACCCGGCACACCGACCGTGATGAATGCTGGAATGTCCAGCTCCACGCATTTGGAATAGACCGGATACCAAAGCTTGTCGTTGATCGGTATCTGGGGGCTTACCCCTGCCGGGAAAATGGTGACGGCGCGAAGGCCAAATTCCTCATGCGCCCGCACGATATCGCGAATTTGGTCCATGCCGCGATTGCCGTCGACGGCAAGGCTGGCGATGAAACGGTCGGGGTGGGCGCGCAGGGCGTCCGGCGTTCGCTCATTGGAGATGTTGACCATGCCCATTTCGATGCCGAACTGGTCCATGAACCCAAGAGTTTCCTTGATGGAATCTTGCGTCTGGGTGGTCTCGTCCAGTTCGTCGGGGACGTTCTTGAACATGTAGCCGTGCGGGTGATGCTCTGCCTTGTCCGATTCGCGCAGGGCGGCGATTGGCGCTGTATGTCTTGCCTCTCTGAAACCGATCAGGGTGTCGATTATTCCGCTGTGGACTGTCCTCATGCCATCTATCTCTTTCATTCAATTTGAGTGCTGGATGCATGCCCGACCGCAATTACGGTTCGCGGAGACGCGCCGCCGCGCTTGCGGTTCAGGGAATTTGAACCACGTCGATTGGCATACCGGCCTGATAGGCGCTGAAAACAACCTTACCGCTTTCCTCAAGATGATCGCGCCAGTACTTTTCTGCAATCTGTCCGTCGCCTGCCTCAATGAGGCTCAGCAATTTTTCCCGGCACCGAATATTGAGCTCGCGCATACGGTCGTCGCCCGATGTCGCATAAGTCCTGACCGTGACATCGACGTGCTGCTTTGCAACGATATCCTGCATCAGCGTTGCCAGAATATGCAATGTCTGATTGCCACAATACCGTGTGAGGATTAGCGAAAAATCGTTGGTGAGAGTCCCGTAAGCAACCGGATCGTCGAAAGCTTTCTTCGCCTCCGCAATATTGAGCATCATTTCCTGCACCGCCTCGGCGCTGTCAGTTTGGGCCAGCAGTCTGGCTGCGCCCGGCTCAATATTGCTGCGCGCCTGCCACACGTCGCGCAGCGTCACGCCTCGCATTTGCATGCACGCGCCGACCTGACGTGCCAGGACCTTGGGGTCATGCTCTGTTACCCGCGCGCCGCCATGTTGGCCGCGAGCAACGACGATCAGGGATTCTGATTCAAGCATACGGAGCGCTTCACGCAATGTTGGCCGGGATATGCTGAACTGTTCTTGCAGTTCACGTTCGTTGTGAAGCCGATCGCCCGGACGCAACTTGCCGGTCACGATTTCCCGGCGAAGTTCGGCGGCTACGCGTTCAGCGATTTTCATTTTGGTGGGCGCTTTTCCGGTCGAGCGAAGATCGGCAGTGGCACTGCTTACCTGTTTGAGCTTCGACATGGACTAATGATAACCCTTCCGGCAGGAGTTATGCGAGCCTTGGGGCGAATGATTGAGCACGCAGGTTCTGAATATCAACCCCGGTGAACATCCGCCTGTGGGTTTCCGAAAGAAGTGCCATGCCTTTGTGTGCCTAATCTGTCCAGCTTCAGGCCGGTGGAATGGGGGGATGTGCCTGCGAAACGATCATTCCAGATGCTTTGCACCTTCTGCGGTTTCGACAACCCCAAGACTGGCTGCGGCGTCCTTGCGGTCGGCTTGATGTCGGTGATGCATTTCAACCGGACCAGCCAGTCCGGGCCAGCAATAGCCCGGCCAAAAAAAAGCCGCGCAGTCCATCATGGCCGCGCAACCGGGCCGGGTTCCCCAAGCGGTAGCGCGGCACTTTTTAGCGTCGTACGCTTTGTTGCCGCGTCCTTCGCCAGCATTTGCCCAGACATGGCCGCGCAAATGCTGGCGGGGAGATCAAGATTGTTTTACCAGCTGGCCTGTCAGTACCCGCGGAAGTTTGGTGCCCGCTTTTCCATAAAGGCCATAGCGGCTTCCTTGCCATCATGGGACATGCTGGCGCGTGAGTTTCCGGCGGCCTCAGTCTGGATTGCATCTTCAAAGGACAGCCGCACCGCTGCGTTGAGATTGCGCTTGATTCCGGAGTAGGCCATTCTTGGCCCATTGGCTAATTTCCGGGCGATCTTGGTGACTTCCGCCTCAAGGTCGTCATCGGCAAAGACTTTGTTGGCAAGGCCGATCGACAGTGCCGTTGCGGCGTCTACCTTCTCGTCGAGCAGTAGCAGCTCGCGCGCCTTGGATGAGCCGACAAGCTGTGTGAGAAGATAGGCTGTGCCCGGCTCGCCGCACCGGCCCGCGCTGGCAAACGAGGTCTTGAAGACGGCTGTTTCCGAAACGATCCGCAAGTCGCAAGCTGCGGCCAGCACCATGCCGCTGCCTGCGGCCGGTCCGCGCACGGCGGCAATCGTGGGCTTGGACATGCGGTGCAGACCGGCAAACAGCTGGCCGTCCTCATACATGCGCGTGGCAAGCTGCTCCGGTTCAAGCCAGAGCGGGTCGTCCTTCCACTTCATCGAAAGCTCATCCGACGAATTGAAGCCGGCAAAGTCATGACCGGCGCAAAAGCCGCGCCCGGCCCCGGTCAGCACCATGCAACGTACGCCGGGATCCTGGTTGGCGCGGGATATGGTCTCGCGCAGCTTGTTGTGCATTTCTGTCGTCAGCGTGTTCAGCCGGTCCGGCCGGTTGAGAGTGATCGTCAGGACGCCATCGTCCTCGTTCAAAAGGATATCGGTCTCAATGCTCATACTATAGTCTTTCCCGCGCCGGGGCCGGAACGGTCCGGCCCCTGTTGTGCTTCAGTTAAACCTTGCCCGATGCCTTCACCGCGTTGTGATCCACCATGATGAAAGAGCCTGTCTGCACATAAGATGAGTTGTGTCCCAGGTGGTGGATGTCGAAGCACGACTGGAGCGCTGCATACTGGCCCTGAATGTCGAGCGTCTGGTTGACGACGCGCTTGGCCATTTCCAGTGCGTGCGGGTGCATCTGTGCAATTTCCAGTGCAAGCTCACGGGATTTCTGGTCAAGCTCTTCGACAGGGACCACACGGTTCACCATGCCGCGCCGTTCGGCTTCATCGGCCAGGACGGGCTTGGCAGTGAACAGCATTTCCTTGGCTTTGCGGGCGCCCAGCTCCCAAGTGTGGCCGTGATATTCAACACCGCCAACACCCATCATCACGACCGGGTCGGCAAAGCGCGCATTATCAGCCGCGACGATCAGATCGCAGGGCCACACGAGCATGAGGCCGCCCGCGATGCAGGCACCCTGGACCGCTGCGATCGAAGGTTTTGGAATTTCACGCCAGCGGCGAGAATAGCCCAGAAAACGCTTCGTTTCCCAGCGATAGAGCCCCAGTGTTCCCGTTTCGGCAATGTTGTCGTCGACGCTTGAAAGTTCGTCGTTCTTCACGCCAGACGTATCGTGGCCGGCGGAGAAGTGGGGGCCTTCTGCGCGCAAAAGGATCACTTTCACGTCGTCATCGGCTGCGGCGCGTTCCCAGCAATCGTTTAGCAGATCGAGTAGTTGGGGGTTCTGCGCGTTTCTGCGCTCAGGCCGGTTGAGGGTGATCGTGGCGACGTGATCGCTCACATCGTAAAGGACTAGGTCAGACATATCGCTTCTCCAGGATATTTGCGTTTAGTATTTCCCGAATTGACCGGGTGCCTGATTGCTCTGGCATAGCGAGATCACTTTTGCCAGCGCCAACCAATAAGACAATTGACTCTTCGCAGGGCACAAGGATTCTTCGTGAGGGCACAAGATGGCCGGCGCCGTGCACCCGGAACTCTCAGATTGATGGTGGTTCGTATCGGGAACTTAGATGTTGAGCTGAATCAATGCGATCTGCTTTGCACTGTGTCCAATAGCGTGATTGAGCAGACTGCAAGGGCCTGTGTGAGCCTTGTCTGCGATAGTAATCGGTCTATAGGCATGACCCCATAAGCATGACCTTGCAGGGCATGTCGGGACAGGATTGAGGTGGAACAATGGATATGGCGGCAAGCAAGTCGAATGGATCGGCATCGGGGCGGGATCTTGATGTAGTTGTGATTGGCGCGGGCTTCGCGGGACTTGCAGCGCTTCACCAGTTGCGCGACCGGATGAATTATTCCGTGCGCGCCATCGAGGCAGGGTCTGCTGCAGGGGGAACCTGGTACTGGAATCGCTATCCAGGCGCGCGCTGCGATGTGGAAAGCATGCAATATTCCCTGTCGATCTCGCCCGAAGTGGAACAGGAATGGAGCTGGACAGAGCGCTTCGCAACCCAAGGCGAAATCCTTGATTATACGCAGTTCCTGGTCGACCGGCTCGATCTTGCCAAAGATATCGACTTTAACACGCGGGTCGCCTCTGCGGTTTATGATGAGAGCGACGACAGCTGGACTGTGACGACCGAAGGGGGCGATAGTTATCGCTGCCGCTGGCTGATCATGGCGGCCGGACCGCTTTCTACGCCGAACGTTCCGGATTTCCCTGGGCTCGACAGTTTTCAGGGAGAATTTTACCACACGGGTGCCTGGCCGAAAGATCAGATCAGCTTTGCGGGCAAGCGCGTTGCGCAGATCGGCACCGGGTCGTCGGGCGTTCAGATCGCGCAGGAAATCTCCAAGGATGCCGCGAAGCATTTCGTTCTGCAGCGTACAGCGCATCATATTATTCCGGCGGGCAACCGGCCGCTGCATCCAGGCGAGCAGGAAGAGGTAAAGGCACGGTATCCGGAACTGCGCAAGTTCTGGCAGACCTTGTTAGGCGCGACCTTCTATCAGAGCCTGCCTACTGATCCGCCGCTGGTGCCGGGCGACAAATCGATCTTCGATGTCGCTCCTGCAGAACGGCAGAAGATATTTGACGCTGCCTGGAACTACGGCGGTTACGGTTTCCAGCGTGCATTTACCGATGTGCTCAAGACGATCGATGCGAGCGTGCTCGCCGGTGATTACATTGCCTCGAAAATTCGTGAGAAAGTCAAGGATCCGCAGACAGCTGAGAAGCTCATCTCCAGCCAGTATTTCGGCACCAAGCGGGTGATCATCGACAAGAACTATTACGACATCTTCAATCAGGACAATGTCGAGCTGGTCGACGTCAAGGGAGACCCTATCGACAAGATCACGCCGACCGGCATTCAGCTTCAGTCCGGCAGGCAGATTGACGTCGACACCATCGTTTGTGCGACCGGTTTTGATGCCTTGACGGGCGCGCTCACCCGCATGGATATTCGTGGCCGCGGTGGATCGCTGTTGCGCGACGTCTGGAAAGAGGGGCCGGAATCGCACCTTGGTCTGATGGTCTCAGGCTTCCCGGGAATGTTTATCATCGGCGGCCCGCAGAGTTGTTCGGCTCTTGCCAATGTGATCACCGCCAATGAGCAGCAGGTTGACTGGATTTGTGAATGCATCACTTATCTGGACGAAAAGGGCTTCACCAGCATCGAGCCGGATTCTCAAGCCCAGGCCGATTGGGTTGAGCATGTCAACGAACTGGCGGATGCCACAATCTACACCAAGGGCGACAGCTGGTATACGGGCGCGAATATCGATGGAAAGCCGCGCGGGTTCTTGCTCTATGTCGGTGGCTATCCAAACTACAAGGCGGCTTGCGATGAGATCGCTTCCAAGGGCTATGACGGTTTCCGGCTCGAGAAAGCCAAAGAACTGACCTAGCATCCCATTCAATAGATTGACGGTTCGGGAAGCGCCGGGGCATCATGTGCTCCGGCGTTTCTTGTATTTGCGGTCAATGGCTCGTGGAATCGCGGACAGGGACCGACGGGGGGAGAGGGCAAAGTGGTAGATCTAGATCAGGCCGGGGCTGAGGGTGCGCCTGCGGCCAAGCCTGTGCCCGAGCTGGCGCGGGATGAGCGCTATGCCAGGCTTGTGCAACGCCGCTCCCGTTTCGCATGGTCGCTGACCGCGGTGATGCTCGCCATCTATTTCGGTTATATCCTGCTGATTGCCTTCCGCCGTGACATTCTGGCCCGGCCGATCGGCGAGGGTGTGACCACACTTGGAATTCCCGTCGGACTTGGTGTGATCCTGTCGGGCATTGTCCTCACCGCGATTTACGTCATTCGTGCAAACCGGGTCTACGATCCCGAACTGGACTCCTTGCGCAAGGAGCATGGCCTGTGATGCGTTTCCCCGCCACGCGGCTTGCGCTAATGTTGATCCTGTTCATGGTTCCTGCGGGCCTGCTTGCCGATGCTCTTACCGGGCAGACAGAGCAGCAGGCGACCAACTGGCCGGCCATTTCGATGTTTGCCATATTCGTGGCGGCGACGCTGTGGATCACGCGCCGGGCCGCGCAGCGGGTCCATTCGGCATCTGATTTCTACACGGCTGGCGGAGGGATCAGCGGTTTCCAGAACGGACTTGCCATTGCTGGCGACTATATGTCGGCAGCGAGCTTTCTGGGGATTTCAGCGCAGATCTTTGCCTCTGGCTATGATGGGCTGATCTATTCGACAGGGTTCCTTGTCGGCTGGCCGATCATCCTGTTTCTGCTGGCTGAGCGGTTGCGCAATCTGGGGCGTTACACATTTGCAGATGTTGCCAGTTTCCGGTTTGCGCAGGCACCGGTGCGCGTGTTCGCCGCGATCAGCACGCTGGCGGTTGTGATATTTTACCTGATTGCGCAAATGGTTGGCGCCGGTCAGCTTATCAAACTGCTGTTTGGCCTTGATTACGTTTATGCCGTGGTGATCGTCGGTGTTTTGATGACTTGCTATGTCCTGTTTGGCGGCATGATCGCGACCACCTGGGTTCAGATCATCAAGGCAGTCCTGCTGCTGGGCTGCGCAACTTTCATGGCGATCGCCGTGCTGGCCAGCTTTGGGTTTTCACCCGAGGCGATGTTTGCGCGCGCTGTCGAAGTGAAGGCGGGTCTTGCCGCAGATGGCGGTGCTTCGCCCGAAGACGCCGCATCTGCGGGCCTTTCGATCATGGGGCCGGGCGGCTTCATCAAAGACCCCATTTCGGCCATCTCATTTGGCCTTGCCCTGATGTTCGGAACGGCGGGGCTACCGCATATTCTGATGCGGTTTTTTACCGTTCCCGACGCGAAAGAGGCGCGCAAATCGGTGCTCTGGGCGACAGGCTGGATCGGCTATTTCTATATCCTGACTTTCGTGATCGGCTTTGGTGCGATCACCATGGTGGCCAGCGATTCGTCCTTTCTGGCGGCGGATGGCAGCCTGAGAGGGGGCAGCAACATGGCCGCAATCCATCTTGCCTCCGCGATTGGCGGAGATTTCTTTCTGGGCTTCGTCAGCGCCGTTGCCTTTGCCACGATCCTTGCTGTGGTTGCCGGGCTTACCCTTTCGGGCGCGTCGGCGGTCTCGCATGATATTTATGCCTCGATTGTCAAATCGGGGAAGGCCGATCCCGTTGGTGAGCTTAAAGTCTCGCGCAGGACCGTTCCGGTATTGGCGGCGCTTGCCATTATTCTGGGTATCGCGTTCGAGAAGCAGAACGTCGCCTTTATGGTGAGCCTGGCCTTTTCGATTGCCGCGTCGGGCAATTTTCCAGTGCTGCTTATGTCCGTTTTCTGGCGTGGATGCACGACACGGGGCGTGGTTGCGGGCGGTGCGATTGGCGTTTCCACGGCCGTGCTGCTGACAATTTTGTCGCCTGCAATCTGGGAGAGCGTGATGGGCAACGCTTCTGCACCTTTCCCCTACAGCTCGCCAACGCTGTTCTCGATGCCGCTGGCGTTCCTGACGATCTGGCTGGTTTCATTGTTTGATCGGTCGGGCAGGGCTGCGGTGGACAAGTCGGGATACGACGCGCAGCGTTTCCGGGCGGAAACCGGAATTGGAGCAACCGGGGCATCGGCTCATTAGGAGAGAGGTGGAACGCCTCACCGCATCGCCTGTTTCCAGAGGAATCGCGCTGACTTGCAATTAAGGGCACTCTATATAAAGGTGCGGCTCCCGGAACAGTGTATTACAGGTACCGATGTCCTACGAAAATATCATCATAGATCACCGCGAGGATGGGGTAGCCCTCCTTGTATTCAATCGCCCCGATGCGATGAACTCGCTCAATTCGGGCCTTATGCGTGAATTGCCTCATGCGGCACGGGAGTTGGCCGAGGACGAGGATGTGCGCTGCATCGTCCTGACAGGGGCCGGAAAGGCATTTTGCGCCGGTGGTGACAGGGGCGCGATTGGCAAAATGGCCAAGCAGATGGAGAGCAGCGAGGCGCGCGCTCCATCGAGCCTTGAGAAGCGTGCAGCCTGGCTTGCCAAATGTTCCGACGCCTCGCGTGTTCTGTTTGAGGCGCGCAAGCCGGTGATCGCGATGATCAATGGCGCTTGCGCAGGGGCAGGGCTGAACCTGGCTGGCGCATGCGATATCCGCATTGCCGGTGCCGCAGCCAAGTTTCGTTCGGTTTTTTCCACAATGGGCACATCCAGTGATTATGGCGGAACATGGCTCTGGAC
>JAHRVR010000185.1 GCA_019090585.1 Sphingomonadaceae bacterium | reverse complement strand
GGCGAAATTGCCCGGACAAAACCGGTCGTAGCGCGCTATTTCAATGACCATATCGTGCCCGAAGCGATCGGCCTGAAAGCCTCCGCCTGTGGCGGCGCAGATCTGCTCTATGAGCTCGATTCCGAAACGCTGGCGAGCTAAAGGCCGGGCATGACCGACCAAAGCGATCCCCTTGCCCGCATTGCTGCAACGCTCGAACGGCTCGTCCCGCAACCAGGCCCGAAACCGGACTGGCAGGAATTTCCAGCCTATGTCTGGACCGGAAACGGCGCGCGGGCGGTCGAACGGCTGGGCGCACCGCGACTAGACCTGCTCCGCGCCATAGACGACCAGAAAAGCACAGTCGTAAGCAATGTCCTGCGCTTCGCACAGGGCCATGCGGCGCACGACATGCTGCTCTGGGGCTCACGCGGAATGGGAAAATCCGCGTTGTTGCAATCGGGCATCGCCTTTGCCCAGATCGAACATCCCGGCAGGATTGCACTGGTGCAAGTCCCGCAGGAGGCCCTTGCCGGCATCACCGGGCTGTTCACAGAGCTGGGGCAGATCGACCGCCAGTTCCTGGTCTTTATAGACGATCTCGGCTTTGAGGATAATGACGGGAACGGGCCGCGCCAGCTTCGCTCATGGCTTGAGGGCGGAGTTGAAGCCCGCCCTGCCAATGTGCGCCTTGCCGTAACGTCCAATCGCCGCGCCATCGTTCCGCGACGCCATGCAGAGCAGGATGACCCGGTCAATCCGCGCGATGCGCTTGATGACAAGTTGGCGCTTGCCGATCGGTTTGGCCTCTCGATCGGCTTCCACAATTGCTCGCAGGAAGACTATCTGGATATCATAGCGCATTATGCCCAAGCGTATGATTTGTCCTGGAACCGTTCAGATGCGCTTGAATGGTCGCGCCGACGCGGTGCACGCTCTGGCCGGATCGCGTGGCACTATATCGTCGAGCTGGCAGGACGCACCGGACAGGAAATCTGAGCCAACGATGCGTGCGCACTACTCCTCTACGGCGTAATCCTGCGCAATCTTCATCTTGAACTTGCGTTCCAGTGTCGCATCAATCCGGCGTAGTGGCGGCATGCTTTCCTCTACGACTGGACTGGGCGCAGCGGACAATCCCGCACCCGGCGCCTGAACTCGCCAGACAATGCCCGCCGTATCGTCGCTGACCAGCAAGGCTCCGGTTTGATCCCAGGCCAGCCATACCGGGCGGCCATAAGACTCACTGCCATCGCGCGACAGGAACCCGCCAAGCACCTCAATCGCCTTGCCTTTGGGATTTCCGAGCGCATCGAAAGGCACGAAGATCACATCGTAACCCGAAGAAGGCTTCCGGTTCCAGGAGCCATGGCGCGCAACAAATGCGCCATTGGCAAATGGCTCGCCCAGCCGGTTCCCACCCGTTGAAAACAACAGCCCAAGAGCGGAAGTATGCGCGCCGAGCGCATATTCCGGCTTGCGGACATACTCGGCGATATAGAGCGGAATGGGGTTATCGACGCGATCGTCGTAAAGCGTCTTCCAATAGATCCATGGCCAGCCGTAATGCACGCCAAGCGGCACATTGGTAAGATAATCAGGGACAAGGTCGGGGCCCAGCATGTCGCGCTCCTGAACCGTTGCCCAAAGCTCTCCGGTCGAGGGATTCCAGGCCATGCCGTTGGGATTGCGCATGCCTGCGGCATATTGACGGTTCTTGCCACTGGCGAGATCGATCATCCAGATTCCGGCCCGGCCCACCTCTTCTTCCGATCCATTCTCCGCGATATTGGAAGCAGAGCCGACCGCAACGTAAAGTTGCTCACCATCGGGGCTAAGCTCAAGATTGCGCATCCAGTGATGCCCGGCGGGCGGTAGATCCATGATCTTTTCGGACTCGCCTTCAAGGCTCGTAGCGCCCGGTTCAAACGAAAAAGCCAAAACCGCGTCATGATTGGCAACGTAAAGCTTACCGGCGCCCCAGGCCATGCCCGAAGGAGATGCCAACCCCTCCTCACGGAAAATGAAACGCTGCTCGGCTATCCCGTCACCCTCTGCATCGCGAAGCAGCACGATCTGGTCCGCAGATGCCCCCCCAGCTCCAACCATGTTCATGAATTTCTTCATGAAAAACCCAGTTACGCCAGATAGGTCTCCGCGTGACGGCGCGTTGGTTTCAGCAACGAGGACATCGCCGTTCGGAAGAGTCAGCATAGTGCGGGGATGGTCCAGTCCGTCCGCGAAACGCGTGATTTCAAGCCCCTCGAAGGGCGTCGGTGCGGCGTCTTCTGCCCAGCCCACAGGCTCGGCCAGGCTCACGCTGGGAATTGAGCGCGCGTCGGGCTCCACCAACAAGGGGTCAGTCCCCATGGTCGCCTCAATCGGGCGGTCAGACGGGTTACCGTACCAGGCATAGCCTGCGAATCCTGCGATCATTACGATCAGAAACCCCAGGGCGGTGAGCAACTTGCGCTTTATGGACGTCATGGTGCTCTGAATAGGTCCGTAGCGCCTGTGCGGCAACTGAATCATGATCTATTGCGGCAATCGATCTGCGACTTCGAACCTGATGCCGGATCTACGAAGCCGGAACTATATCAGGACCTTACTCAGGCGGCCAAAGCGCTTGTGGGCGGCAAAGAGGACTCCATCGCCAGAATGGCGAGTGCCGCGGCGCGGATCTGGCAACTCCTCCCCGAATCTCAACCGGGCAGGGTTTTACCGGTTGGTCGGGAGCGGACTCATCCCCGGGCCCTTTACGGGCAAACCTGCCTGCATTTGACGCAAAGTGTTTACGCAGCGATCTGACCAGAGCAAGCTGCACCGAAACGGGACAAGAGCGCCCTATGCCTTGGCAACATCCCGAATTGCGCGGAATGGTGTGGTGAATTTAGAATTAAGGCCGGGATTCGCCCGGATCTTGCGAAAGGCACTGCCCATGGACCTCCGCCGTCTGACAAAGATCGCCGCCGCAAGTGCGACCCTGACGCTTGCGCTCACTGCAGCTCCCGCCTTCGCCCATGACGTTCCGAACGCCGCGCCGGCGCAATCAGAGCCGATACAAGGCGATTATTCGCACCAGATGATGACAGCTGAAGCCCGCGAGGCCTGGCTCACTAAATGCAGGCAACGCATGTCGCATCAAGGCGGCCGAGCGCGGGATCGCGGCCAATGCGAGGCTTATCTGGATGATTATTACGCTTACTACAGCAGGCACACGGGGGCAGGCCGTCACGCAGTTTCCTATGGGTATCCCGCTGCCTGCTGCCAGCCGATGATGATGGTTCCGGTCATGAAAGCGCCAAGAGCTGCGCCCAAATGCAAAGCAACCGCAGAATATGAGTATGTCGACGTGCCAGTTCGGCCTAAGCCCCGCCCCGCCCCGCGGCCGGTTCCACAAAAACGTGTGAAAGTAGCGTCTGACAAACGAATTCCGGCAAACTAAAGTTTCGGCGCGGTCCGGCGGACAAGTTGCGCCGCGCAACATCTGGCATCACCCTCACCGAGATGGCATACTTTAGTCATTAAATCAGTGCATTAGGAGGGACACCCGCCGCCTAGATCGCCCCGCCGGTCAGGCGTTGACAGATCAGGTCGAGCTGGTCGAGCGTGGTATAGCGAATTGTGACCGCACCGGTGCGCGGATCTGCATCGGCATTGATGCGAACCGGCAGCCCAAGGAACTCTTCCAGGTGGCGTTGCACTGCCGCAATATCGGCATCATCCCCCGATTGCCGTTCAACCTTCGGTGCTATTGCCGGTTCTTCATCAACCCTGCGGTTTCGAACGAGTTTCTCAATTTCACGAACCGAAAGCTGCTTTTTTACCGTAGCTTCAGCAAGCTCAACGGCATCATCGCATCCGATCAACGCCCGCGCATGCCCCATGGACAGCTTGCCTGCCTCAACCAATGTGATGACCGCTTCTGGCAAGGTCAGCAACCGCTGCAAATTGGCGACATAACTGCGGCTCTTGTCGACAAGCTTGGCGATTTCCGCCTGAGTGAGGTCTTCCGCCTCAGCCAGCCGGTGATATGCACGCGCCTCTTCAATCGGGTTCAGGTCTTCACGTTGCAGATTCTCGATAAGCGCGAGCGCCATGACATCGCGCTCGGCAAGATCACGCACGATGGCCGGAATTTCATGAAGCTGTGCTTTTTGTGCGGCCCGCCAGCGTCTCTCACCAGCAACCAGCTGATATCGCCCGTGTTTCAGGGGCCGCACAATAACCGGCTGGATAACTCCGCGTTGCGAAATCGAAGCGGACAGCTCGGCGAGAGCCTCCTCGTCGAAATGACGGCGCGGCTGGTCGGGATGTGCTTCGATCCGCGAGACGGCAAGCATGGCGAGGCCACCGGGCGCAAGCTGCGCATTGTCTCCGGGCGATCGCGAGACGACCAACGGTTCTTCCCGCCGAGTCTCGCCCAGCAGAGCGCCAAGCCCTCTGCCCAGGCCCCTCGGTTTTGCCTTTCCCGCCTCGCCGTCCTTTGGCGATCCGCCGTCCTTTGGCGATCTGCCGTCCTTTGGCGATCTGGTAGTCATCGGAACAACTGGCCCATCATTCATGCCGCCTTCCTCTCTTCAGGCAACCTGCCGATCAATTCCCTCGCCAAGGCCATATAAGCACGGCTGCCAGCACAGTTGTGATCGTAAATCAGCGCCGGTAGACCGTGGCTGGGCGCTTCGGAAAGGCGCACATTACGGGGAATAACAGTGTCAAAAACAACCCCGTCAAGGCACGATCTGACGTCTTCGGCTACCAGATCGGTCAGCCGGTTTCTGCGGTCAAACATGGTCAGCACGACACCGATAATCCCCAGCCCGGCATTAAAGCGCTGCTGAACCCGCTCAACGGTCTGGAGAAGTTGGCTCAACCCTTCCAACGCGAAAAACTCACATTGCAGCGGAACAAGCAGCGTGTCCGCAGCCGACAGGGCATTGAGTGTTAGTAAGCCCAGCGAAGGCGGGCAATCGATCAGGCAAACATCGTAAGGCAAGTCTGGCGTGAGAACGGCCGACAGCCTGTCTGTGCGGTTCTCGACAGCGACGAGCTCAACTTCCGCACCCGATAGATCGACCGTGGCCGGCACGATGTCCAGGCCCGGGATGCGGGTTGCCTGCGCGCAATCGGCCACGCACTCCTCCTCGATAAGCAAATCATAGGAAGATCTGTCCCGGTCTGCAGAGGATATTCCTATCCCGGTCGACGCATTGCCCTGTGGATCGAGATCGACCAGCAGCACCTTCCATCCGGTCGCAGCCAGTGCGGTAGCCATGTTGATGGCTGTGGTCGTCTTGCCCACCCCGCCTTTCTGGTTGGCAATGGCAATGCGTATCACGGTTTTTAGCCCTTCCTGCCGGACAGATTTCCGACAATGATCCCTGCATCTGGGTCTGTCAGCGATTGTTCCACGTGAAACATGTGCCGCCAACCCCTAAGTTCATCCAATTCTTGCGCTGCCGACCGCCCTTTGGGCAACAGCCAGATTGTTGCCTCTGTGGAGAAGCGTGAGGATAACCTGAGCAATTTATCCAATGGCGCGAAAGCCCGTGCTGAAATAACACCGATCTTACGGCTATCGAGCTGCTCAAGACGCACGCCAAGCACCTGAGCCTGGTCCAGCCCCATTTCGATTCGCGCGCGCTCAAGCCACTCGGCCCGCTTCGCTCGCGATTCGACCATCAGAACCTGAAGGTCCGGGCGCAAGGCCGCAATCACCAGCCCCGGAAAGCCAGCCCCAGTCCCCAGATCCAGCCACGGCGATGATATTTCACATGGAACATGAGTGAGCAATTGGGCGCTATCTGCAATGTGGCGGCGCCACACTTGCGCCAAACTCGCCTGAGAGACTAGGTTCTGATGCGCATTTTCCTCCGCAAGCAGCGCAACAAGTCGCTCCAGCCTTTGCATTGCCAGCGCATCACAGCCACCCGCCCCCACCAGCCATGTGCGCGCCGCCTGTTCCGAATCAATCATGCCGCCTTCCGCTTGGCATGGACCAGCAAGGCTGCAAGGGCGGCAGGTGTAATTCCACGAACGCGCCCCGCAGCGGCAAGGGTCGCAGGACGGGCGTTCATCAGGCGCTCCACCATTTCCCGCGATAGCCCGGCTATATCCCCATAGGGAAATTCATCGCCGAGAAGCAAAGCCTCACTCGCGCGCAAGTCGCGTAGTTCACTGTCCTGCCGCGCAAGATAAGGCGCGTAGGCTGCATCTTCGGCCAATTCATCCAGCAGCAGCGGATCTTCGTACACGGACTCTCCCAGCCATGGCCTTAGAGCTTGCACATCGACACCGCCAAAGCGCAGCCACTCACGCAAGGGCAATCGTCCGCCATCGCTCTTAACGGGTAGGCCTTGCGCCACCAGTTCCCTGGCAGAAATTTCCACATCGAGTGATGCATTGAGGAGCCCGCGCCGCGCCTCGCGCCGGTCGAACCACGCCTGACGACCAGACCCAACGCATCCTGCATCGCGGGCAAGAGCCGTCAAGCGAGTGGAGGCGTTGTTGGCTCGCAGCCGCAGCCGGTATTCCGCCCGCGCCGTGAGCATACGGTATGGCTCGCTTACACCATGGAGCGTCAGATCATCGATCATCACCGCCATATAACTATTGGAGCGATCCAACGGAGCCGGAGCGCGATCCAGCACACCGGCAGCCGCCTGCATGCCGGCAACAAGGCCTTGCGCTGCCGCTTCCTCATAGCCAGTCGTTCCGTTGATCTGGCCGGCGCAATAGAGCCCGGGAATATCGCGTAGCTCTAGGGTGGGCCGCAACGCCCGCGGATCGATATAATCATACTCGACCGCATAGCCGGGTATTTCCATCTCGACACGGCCCAGCCCATCCATCGTCCGCAGCATCTCAAGCTGAACATCAGCCGGAAGCGAAGTGCTGATACCATTGGGATATACCAGATGGGTGTCGAGGCCCTCCGGCTCCAGAAACACCTGGTGGCCGTCACGATCGGCAAAGCGATGGATCTTGTCCTCAATCGAAGGGCAATAGCGCGGACCGTTTGCATCAATCGCGCCGGTGAACATCGGTGAGCGGTGCAAATTCTCGCGAATGATATCATGGCTTCGTAAATTGGTTCGCGTGATCGCACAGAAGACCTGCGGATTTTCCCTGACCGTCGATAGCGCGGACATCGTCCAGTCCTCGCTATCCGAAGGCTGCTCCACCAGCGCGGACCAATCGATCGTGCGGCCATCGAGCCGAGGCGGCGTCCCGGTTTTGAGGCGCGCCATCGGCAGCTGTGCTTCGCGCATCTGAGCCGCCAGCCGCTGCGCCGATGCTTCGCCGATCCGCCCCCCGGTGATGCGTTCCTCGCCGCGAAACAGCGTCCCACCAAGGAAAGTGCCCGTGCACAGAACAACCGCCGAAGCTGCCAGGCGCGTGCCATCACCCAGATCAACCCCGGCCACCTTGCCGCCTTGCAGCCAAAGGCCCTGCGCCTCTCCGGCAATCAGCGAAAGGTCCCCCTGGTCCTTAAGCAAACGCTGGATCGCTGCCTTGAAAAGCTTGCGATC
>JAHRVR010000184.1 GCA_019090585.1 Sphingomonadaceae bacterium | reverse complement strand
CCGCTGGGCATCGGCCCACCTCGCGCGGGTTCTTGCCCGTTGCCTCGGCTTCATTCTGCGCAAGTTTCTCTTGCGCCCGGGCAAAGCGGCCGTCCTTCGTCTCGCGCTTCACATACAGCTCAACATATCGCTCAAGGATGGTCTCAAAGGTCCGCTCACGTCTTTCTTCGATGGCCTTCTTTCGCTCTTGCCGGGGGTCAATGCCCCGGTCCGCCTTGTCGAGCTCCTCACGCGCCCGGGTTCGGGCATCGGCCAATGGCATCAATGGGTACCCGCCCAGCTTAAGGCGCTGCTGCGGCCCCCGGTTGCCGTCTTCGCCAGCCCCGGCCACCGTATAGAGCACATACCAAGTCGCACGACCGTTGGGACCCATCCGTAGAGAAAGTCCCGGGGCACCGGGGTCGCTCACCTCTTTTCGCCGATCCGCCTCCGCAACCATCTTGGCCACCGATCTGTCCGTAAATCGGGGCCGGTTTCTCGACCTCTCTGCGAGTGTTTCAACCGTCGCCATCTTCGCCTCTTTTTACCCTCGGGGTAGAAAAGGGTAGAAAACCACCAAATATTTCGAGCGGAACACATCAGAACCGCTCGGCCCGTAAGATAGGGTAAATCCTCAGAAAAGCTATTGTTTTCGAGAGGGAGAAGGTTGATTCCCGGATTGCGTCGGAAGCACTCGGAAGGGTTACCCTAAACTTCACACGGGTGGGGTCGCAAGTTCAATCCTTGCCGCGCCCACCATTAAACACTCTGAAATGGGCTCTTTTCCTGATTCTACGAATTGCGCGCACTCGCTCAATGCAGAAAATTGCAGGAAAATGCCGTTTGAATTCAGCCCATAACCTGACAATGCTGCGGGCGGTTACTAGCACGGCAAGGTCGGGCAGGGATCTGTCTCATCCATAGGTTCGAGAGGTCCGGCAGGGTCCATGGGGAGCTTTTTCAGCTTCTTGTTAAACCAACGTGCTTCGCTCGCGCCTTGGCCCGTATCCGCAGAACCATTTTTCGTTGCTGGCGTTGCTGCCGATCTGGTCGAAGCCTCAGATGGTGGAACGCCTTCAGGTTTTCGTGCGGGGTTTGTGTCCGGTGCACGCTCCTTGGCCTGTCCCGAGGCTACTTCACCGATGCTACTCGAGCGAGTTGTATTATGGCCTTCGCTCTGCGCCAAAGCCGTTCCCGCGGCAAACAGGCTTATCCCCGCGCATATGATGACAATCTTCTTCATGACGCAAACTCCCTTTCATCAGGTGATGCACACAATTGTTCGGTCGTGATGAGCTTAGCATGAATGAAACGTAGAGGCCGTGGATACTCCACAGATAACACCTCCCTGAGCGGTTCCGGCAGAGCCGGTTGAACAATCTTGGCCGCCCATCGATAGTGATGGTATCAAAAATCCGGTGAGCAGAGGAAAAAGAGAAGCCATGGGCGACGGGATCACTGCGTTGGAAGACGAGCGGGCCATCACAAGACTCGTCTTTGAATATGCGCGCGGGGCGGACACAAGGGACGGTGCGCTCTTCGCATCTATCTTCACGCCTGATGGTGTGCTCCACTTTGGAGAGCGCCAGACCGCGGGGCAGGAAAAGCTCGCCAAGATCCCCGGAATCCTCGAAGCCTACACGAAGACCTATCACACGATGAACAATACGCTGATCGAGATCGATGGCGATAGCGCGAGCGGCGTGATCTATTCAGCAGCGCATCACTTGCGCCCGATCGAGGGCACGACTTATTCGGACCGGGTCATGTATATCACGTATCACGATAGTTACGTGCGGACTGCCGAGGGTTGGCGCATAGCCCATCGCAACGTGGTGACGGAATTTATCGAATACCGCACGGTCACCGTAGAAGATTAGGCCCGCAAGGCTTCCCTGCCTTGCACCCTGCATGGCGCCGGGGCATAGCGCGATCCATGCATGATATTCGCCTGATCCGAGACGACCCCGCCGCCTTCGATGCCGGACTTGCCCGGCGCGGGGTCGAAGCTTTATCCGAACAAATTCTCCAGCTGGACGAACAGCACCGCGCCGTGGCCACCCAAATGCAGGAGGCACAGAGCCGCCGCAACGAGGCGTCCAAGGCGATCGGCAAGGCGATGGGCCAGGGCGATACAGAAACGGCAGAGGCGCTGAAAGCCGAAGTCGCCGGACTGAAGCAATCCCTCCCCCAGCTTGAAGAGGAAGAAAAGGAACTGGGCGCAAAGCTGCAGGACATGCTCAGCGCCCTGCCCAACATTCCCCTGCCCGATGTTCCCGAAGGCAAAGACGAAGACGCCAATGTCGAGGTTAGCCGCTGGGGCACACCGCGCGACTTTTCCTTCGAGGCAAAGGAACATGCCGACATTGGCCCTGCCCTTGGCCTCGATTTTGAAACCGGCGCGGCCATCAGCGGCGCGCGTTTCACCTTCCTGAAAGGCCAGATGGCCCGGCTGCACCGCGCGCTCGCCCAATTCATGCTTGACCGGCAGACGGGTGAGAACGGCTACATGGAATGTAACCCGCCCGTTCTCGTGCGTGAGCAGGCGCTGTTCGGCACTGGACAATTGCCCAAGTTCGGAGAGGATTCTTTCCAGACTACGGAAGGCCGCTGGCTGATCCCCACAGCGGAAGTCTCGCTCACCAACGCGGTGCGCGAACAGATACTGACCGAGGGCGAATTGCCGATCCGCATGACCGCGCTGACCCCGTGCTGTCTCTTATACACATCTGACGCTGCCGACGACTAGTCGAGTGTAGATCTCGG
>JAHRVR010000183.1 GCA_019090585.1 Sphingomonadaceae bacterium | reverse complement strand
GCCACCAGCTTTGGCATGATCCGCGGCGGGCATATCGACCTTGCCGTCTTCCAAAGACCGGACCACAATTCAACCGTTCCGACTCGCCGGGATCGCTCCGGGCGTCACGGCGGACGAAGTGCAGGACAAGACCACCGCGAATTACGTGTAATAGGGAGAAACAGGCCATGACTGACATCGCAGAGATTCCACTCAAGCGCATCGACGGCGGCGGCGATACACTTGCCAACCATGCGGGCAAAGTCCTGCTGGTGGTGAATGTCGCTTCAAAATGCGGGCTGACACCGCAGTATGAAGGGCTCGAAGCCATGTACAAGCAGTACAAGGGCAAGGGCTTCGAAGTGCTGGGCTTCCCCGCCAATGATTTCGGCGCACAGGAGCCGGGCACCCATGACGAGATCGTAGAGTTCTGCTCGGCCAATTACGGGGTTTCATTCCCCATGTTCGCCAAGGCCGATGTGACCGGCGAGGCCAAGCAGCCGCTTTATGCCGAGCTGATCAAGGCGGTGCCCGAAAAGCAGGGGCCAGCCGCGGCATTCCGGGAAAGACTTGAAGGCTTCGGCATGAGCCCGACCAAGGATCCCGAAGTGCTCTGGAATTTCGAAAAGTTTGTGATCGGCAAGAACGGCGATGTCGTTGCCCGTTTCGCGCCCGGCATCGAGCCAAACGATCCCGCGCTACTCGGAACAATCGACGCTGAGCTGGCCAAGTAAGGCTCTATCCAGTTTGTGGGGCAAGGTTGATGGGCTGGCAGCGCATTGCGCGATGCCGTCGGGGCGCTCGCTGACCAGCTTATCGACTCCAGATTGAAACTGGAGAACGAGAACTGCTGCAGCAACGCGTCAGTCCATCGCCGCCTTCAGCGCATCGACAAGGTCGGTTCGTTCCCATGGGAAAAGATCGCCCTGTGCCTTTCTCCCGAAATGGCCATAGGCGGCAGCCTTGCGGTAGATCGGCTTGTTTAGACCAAGACCTTCGCGGATGCCGCGCGGGGTCAGTTTGCCCAGCTTTTGTTCGGCGATCCCGATGATGGCTGCCTCCAGCTTTTCATCGCTGACCGTCCCGGTTTCATGGGTATCGACATAGAACGACAGCGGTTCGGGCACGCCAATCGCATAGGCGACCTGGATCGTGCATTTCTTCGCCAGGCCCGCTGCCACAACATTCTTGGCAAGGTAGCGCGTGACGTAGGCAGCGGAACGATCAACCTTGGTCGGGTCCTTGCCCGAAAAGGCACCGCCGCCGTGGGGCGATGCGCCGCCATAAGTATCGACAATGATCTTGCGCCCGGTGAGACCCGCATCGCCATCGGGGCCTCCAATCTCGAACGTGCCGGTCGGATTGATGTGATAAACGGTATCGCCTGACAGCAGCCCGGCAGGCAGGATATCGGCAACAACCTTCTTCACGTACGCCTTTAGCTCGGCTTCCTTCGCGCCTTCATCATATCCCGGCGCATGCTGGGTGGAGACGACGATGGCGCTGCAGGCCACCGGCTTCCCGTCCTTGTAACGCAATGTGACCTGGCTCTTGGAATCGGGCTCAAGGAACGGCGCCGCACCCGCATGGCGATCGGCGGCAAGGCGCTGTAGAATCTTGTGGCTGTAATCGAGCGTTGCCGGCATCAGATCCGGCGTTTCATCGCAGGCGAAGCCGAACATGATCCCCTGATCGCCTGCGCCTTCGTCCTTGTTGCCCGATGCATCGACACCTTGGGCGATCTCCACTGACTGACCGTGGAGAAGGTTCTGGAAATCGAGCGTTTCCCAATGGAAGCCCTCTTGCTCGTATCCAATGTCTTTCACCACCTGGCGCACGGTCTTCTCGATTTCCTCTAGTGCACCATCTGCCCAGCGTTTGTTCTCGTATATCCCTTTGCAGCGGATTTCACCGGCCAGTACGACTTTTTGCGTCGTGGTCAGTGTTTCACAGGCAACGCGCGCTTCCGGGTCCTTTGAAAGGAACAGATCAACGATTGCGTCCGAAATCTGGTCGGACACCTTGTCGGGATGGCCTTCCGAAACGCTTTCCGAGGTGAAAAAATAGTCGCTACGCATGAATGACCGCCTTGGATTTCGATATAAAGATTTCTTTATGTCGGGCGGCTCTAAACATCGAAACGCCGTAAGGCAACCGCGCAAAGCAGCAGGATCAACGTGGCCAGAGTGACTGGAATGGCATTGCCGAAACGCGCGAAAAGCGTGGGTCGATGCGGGGGCGGGATCACGCCATCAATGCGGCCCTGCTGGTGGCGCGGGACGAAATCACGCACAATTCCATCCGCATCGATCACCGCACTGATGCCAGTGGTGGTCGAACGGAGAACCGGCAGGCCTTCCTCAATCGCGCGCAACCTTGCCTGGGCAAGGTGCTGCGGCGGCCCCCAATCGCCAAACCAGCCATCGTTGGACGGATTAAAGATGTAATCGGGCCTGCTGTGCGGATCGACGACATTGCCAGAGAAAATGATCTCATAACAGATCTGGACGCCGGCCTTGCCCCATCGGCCAAAATCGAAAGTGCGCGGCCCCGGTCCCGGCCAGAAATCAAGCGAGCCTGCGACAAGGCGGCGCAATCCGATCGGCTCCAGCAACTCACGCAGCGGCAGATATTCGCCAAAGGGCACGAGATGCGCTTTTGAGTAGCTTGCCAGCAGGCTGCCATTCGAATCCAGCGCGGTCACCGTGTTGCGCGCGGCAACGCTTTTCCCATCCTTAATAACGAGATCGACCGCGCCGGTCAGCAGCAGGCTGTAAGGGCCAACAACATTGCCAACCCGCTTGCGTGCGAGCACGGGATCGGCGCCGTAATTCCTCGCCCGGTATAGATAGCGCGGATAGCCATCGCGCAGATAATCGGCGAGGCCTGACTCGGGCCAGAACACGACCCTTTTGGTTCGGGGCACGATTGGCACGGTCAGCCGGGACATTTTCTGGAAATTTACTTCGTAATACCAGGGGTCGCCAATAACCTTCTGGCGCAGATCAGGCTGGATCAAGGTGAAAGGCACGGCGCCTTCCCGGCGCTCAATATACTGAGCCGGGAACACCATCAGTGCGGCCAACACAGCGGCAACGGGCAGGCCTCCCGCCGCCAGCGTCAGACGCTGGCGCGCTGTTCCCGAAATACCGAGCACGACGAGACGGCGCAGCAGTGCAGAAATCGCCACAAGCAAACCTGACAAGCCGTATGTGCCAATCCATTTCGCCGTCAGCGCCAGTCCCTGCGCATCGAACGGACCAAGCAGCGCAATACCCAGCGGGTTCCACGCGAAACCGGTGAACACCCAGCCGCGCATCCATTCAGCGAAGATCCAAAAACCCGCGAATGTCAGTCCGAACCAAGGGAGAGACCCGGTAATGGGCCGCTTCATCCCCATGGCTGCCAATTGCCAGCTCGCCAGGGTTGCCAGAGCTGGAAACAGCGCAAGGTAAAGCGCCATCACCACCACCGCGATGCCGCCGAGCCATTGGGGCATTTCAGCCTGATAGGTGAAGGCCGTGGCTACCCAGTTATTGCCGATGGTGAAATGCGAGACGCCCAGCAGCCAGCCGAGCAAAAAGGCCTGCCAGCGCGTCCGCGCCCGTGCCGCCAGATCAAGGAACGCTGCAACGGCAATGATAGTCAGTGGCCAGAGCCCGAGCGGCTGGAAACCACAAGCGGACATCGCGCCCAGCAACAACGCTGTCAGCCCCGTCCAAAGAAATGGGCGCGCTGACGCGATAGGGGCTGCGCAAGCCATCAGTGTCCGGAAATTGACCATGCGCTGCGCTTAATAGGCAAGCGCCCGCGCAAGGCCAAGCAAAGTTGCACGTGCTGAACCGGCAAGAGCCGGGTTCAGTTCACCGCTTCGAGGGCTTCATCCGAATCGTCCGACGGCTTGGGCTTGCGAGTGCGGCGGCGCGGCTTGGGCTTGGCATCGTCTTCGCCCGCATCCCCGCCAATCGACGGAGGAAGCGCAGAAGGATCGACGCCGGAAGGTTCGTTCACCCCTTCTCCTTCGTCATCACGGGCCTCATCGCGGGGCTCATCATCACGGGAAGTGCGACGTGGCTTAACCGGCTTTGCGCTGCGCGGAGGGCGGCTCTCACGCACGAAGGGGTTTTCAGTCGTCTCAAATTTTTCGTCTGTGTTGCCGGCGGCTCCATCGGATTCGTTGCCGGCATCCTCACGGGGATTGTTACGGGCATTGTCCTTGCCGCTTGGCGCACTCGAGCGCTCACTCACATTGGGCGCATCGCGTTCGCGAACATCGCTGGAATCGCGAGCATCCTCACGGCGACCGGAATCGGCGTTGTCGGGCGTGCGCTCGTCGCGCCGCTGCCGGGACTCATCCTGGCGTTGCTTCTGATCGGCAACCACGCGGAAATAATGGTCCGCGAACTGGTGGTAATATTCTTCCTGCACGCGATCGCCATTGAGATGCGAATCATGCGCCATCTTCTTGTATTTATCCAGCATTTGCGAGGCATTGCCCCGCGATCTGCTGTCAATACGGTTAAGCGGCTGGCCACCTTGCTGGCGATTATTATTACCGCGGCCCCGCCGACGGTTATTTCCACGATTATTATTCAAGGATAGTCTTCCTCAAAAACACCGGAACGCCGTCCGGTCCTGTTCTAGGCAACAATTTGCATGTCGCTCCACCACGGACTGTCATCAGCACCGTGGTCCGACATCTGCCATCGGCACGAGACAAAAAACGCCGCGCCCGATTGCAAATGCTGGAAGCGAAACCGCACAATGGGAAATTCAACCATTGGCATGTTTCGCCCAAGACGTAGGCATTGTGGCAGACAATGCCAAGCAAAAACTTAACGACGCGCAGACATTTGCACGACGCGGGGCCGATCAGCAAGATCGCGATGGAGTTGTTGCACAGTCAGTCCACAGCCTCGCGCCAGTTCACTCACTGGCGCGGCCTGAGATGCACCGATCTCGATCAGCGCATGCCCGTCCGGTGCAAGCAGTCCGGGAATCTGCGGCAACAACCTGCGATAGGCATCAAGCCCCTCGTGACCGGCAAAAAGTGCGCCAGCCGGCTCAAAATCGCGCACGCTGGGTTCAAGCTGCGCGTCCGCCTCGACATAGGGAGGATTGGCCAGCACCAGATCAAACGGCCCGCCCAAGGCATCGGACCAGCCCGGCTCATCCCAATCAGCCCGCACCAGCGCCGCCCGGTCGGCAAGACCTAGTGTCAGCGCGTTTTCCTTCGCAATCGCCAGGGCTTTTTCGGAACGGTCTATGCCGACGCCGCGCGCGGTCTTGAGGTGAAAAAGGACGGAAAGGAGCAGCGCGCCCGATCCCGTCCCGCAATCAAGGACGCAGCGCGCATCGCGGCCGCAATCCAATGCCTGTTCGACGAGGACTTCACTATCGGGCCGGGGGATCAGAACATCGGGGCCGACTTTGAAGGCCAGGCCGAAAAAGCTCTCCTCTCCCAGTATATATCCCATTGGCTCATGGGATGCGCGGCGCGCAAGCAAGGCCGCGAACACATCGGGAACCGGATCGCTCAAATGGTGAAGCAACATGTCGGAGCGCGAAACGCCAAGCGCGCGGGCCATCAGCAATTCAGCATCAAAGCGCGCATTAACGCTGATGGATTCAAGCACGCGGGCGGCATCGCGCAGCGCCCGGCCAATCTCCATTATCCGTCCAGAGCCGCAAGGCGCTTGGCTTCATC
>JAHRVR010000182.1 GCA_019090585.1 Sphingomonadaceae bacterium | reverse complement strand
GCGTTGACCGCATCGATCAGCAGGGCGATGTTCTGGTTTTGCGTTATATCAGACATAGTGGGTTCCGGTGGTATGGATGACTCGCCATTAGCCATAGCGGCTCTGGCCGCAGTGGGCTAACGGACATTTTATGGACGAGCCAGTCGATCCTGCACCAAGCGACAGTCGGTGGGGCGCATCACGCGTTCACCTGATCCTGCTTATGGCGCTCGAAGTTCTTATGGCGGCCGAGTTGCTCGCGCTGGCAAGCCGATTTCGGCTGCTTCCCGCTTTTGCAACTCTCGCGCTGATGGCCGTGATTGGCGCTCCGGTTCTGTTTCGTCACAAGCTTTCCGTCACCATCCCGTCGGAAATCCAGATTTTCGCCACCCTGTTCATCTTTGCCACTTTGTTTTTGGGTGAAATACAGGATTTCTACGCTCGCTTCTGGTGGTGGGATCTTGCGTTGCACGGGACATCGGGTGTGCTGCTGGGACTGTTCGGATTTCTGTTTGTCTATCTGGTCAATGAAAACGAGCTGGTCGATGTCAGCATGAAGCCGTCTTTCGTGGCGCTGTTCGCCTTTTTCTTCGCCGTGGGAACCGGAGTGGTCTGGGAAATCTTCGAATTCTCGATGGACCAGATCTTCGACATGTCCATGCAAAAACCGATGCTGGGCGATCCTTCGGGTCTGACCGACACGATGTGGGATCTGATTGTCGATACCGCCGGAGCAGCATTGATGGCCGGTCTGGGCTATCTCTATATGCGCCGGGCGCATCGCGAGCGAAGCGATCATTGGCTTCGCCGGTTTGTTGATCGGCACCCGCACTTCTTCAAACGTTGAATTGCACACAAAGGCCCATGCAAAAGCCGTCTTGCTTCGCTGCGCTGCACAACATACGGTGCGCGCCACGTTCAGAAGCAGGATGACAAGATGCAACGTTTCGAAGGTACAGAGTCCTATATCGCCACCGAAGATCTGAAAGTTGCGGTCAATGCGGCGGTGCTGTTGCGCCGGCCTCTCCTCGTCAAAGGAGAGCCCGGAACCGGCAAGACGGTGCTTGCTCATGAAATTGCCATGGCAGTCGGCGCGCCCCTGATTGAATGGAACATAAAATCCACCACCAAGGCGCATCAAGGCCTTTATGAATATGATGCGGTGGCCCGGCTGCGCGATGGCCAGCTGGGCGACGAGCGCGTGCATGATATCAGCAACTACATCAGGCAGGGCAAGCTGTGGGAAGCCTTCACAGCAGAGCAGCTGCCCGTTTTGCTGATCGACGAGATTGACAAGGCCGATATCGAATTCCCGAACGATCTGTTGCAGGAACTCGATCGCATGAGCTTCGACGTTTACGAGACGCAAGAGCGGATCGAAGCGAAGAAACGCCCGATCGTCATCATCACCTCGAACAACGAGAAAGAGCTGCCAGACGCATTCCTGCGGCGCTGTTTTTTCCATTACATCAAGTTCCCGGAACGCGAGACGATGCAGGAAATCATCGATGTCCACTACCCGGACATTCAAAAGACGCTCGTGACCAAGGCGATGGATATTTTTTACGAAATTCGCGACGTGCCGGGCCTGAAGAAAAAACCTTCCACCAGCGAGTTACTCGACTGGCTCAAGCTGCTGATGAACGAGGATATGCCGCTTGAGATTCTGCAGAATCCGGACCCGGCCAGTGCGATTCCGCCGCTGCACGGCGCCCTTCTCAAGAACGAGCAGGACGTGATGATGTTCGAACGGCTGGCATTTATGAACCGCCGTCAGGGCAACTAGGAACCGGCTGTGGCTCACACCGGGAAATGTCTATGCGGGCAGGTTCGTTTTACAATCGATGCAGAGCCAATTGGTGCGCGCTATTGCTGGTGCCGCGATTGCCAGCGGATTGCCAGCGGGTCAGCCACGGTCAATGTGCTCTTCCCGGAAGAGACAGTCAGCTATTCTGGCGAAATCACAAAGCTCGAAATGGTGGCGGACAGCGGCAATACGGTTGAGCGCGGCTTCTGTCCCAAATGCGGTTCGCAAATGTTCAGCCGCACGGCGAAACCCTCGGGTATGCCGATCAGGGTTCGCGCCGGTACGCTGGACGACCCCGAACTCATGGCACCCGGAGCGATTATCTGGGCCGGCAGCGCGCCAAGCTGGGCACTCCTCGACCCGGCTTTGGAACGCCACGAAAGACAACCGCCGCTAACGCGGGAAAGCAACTGATGTTCTTCAACTTTATTGACGAGCTACGCGCCGCAGGTATCCAGGCCTCGTTCAAGGAGCACCTGACTCTACTTGAAGCGCTCGACAAGGATGTGATCGAGCAATCGCCCGAAGCATTTTATTATCTCTCCCGCACGACCTTCGTCAAAGATGAAGGCCTGCTCGACCGGTTCGATCAAGTCTTCGAGAAAGTCTTCAAAGGCATTTTCAGCGAATATGGACAGACGCCGGTCGACGTTCCGGAGAATTGGCTCAAGGCCATTGCCGAGAAATTTCTGTCTGAAGAGGAAATGGAAAAGATCGAAGCCCTTGGAAGCTGGGATGAGATCATGGAGACTCTCAAGAAGCGGCTTGAGGAACAGGAAGGCCGCCATGAAGGTGGCAGCAAGTGGATCGGCACTGCCGGCACCAGCCCGTTCGGCAACGATGGCTACAATCCTGAAGGCGTGCGGATTGGCGGCAAGGGCAAGCATGGCCGCGCGGTCAAAGTGTGGGAAAAGCGCGAGTTCGCCAATCTGGACAACACCAGGGAACTGGGCACGCGCAACATAAAGATCGCGCTGCGCCGCTTGCGCCGTTTCGCACGTGAAGGCGCGACCGAGGAGCTGGATCTGGATGCAACCATTGAAGGCACGGCAAAACAGGGCTGGCTCGACATCAAGATGCGGCCCGAACGCCACAATGTGGTGAAAGTGCTACTCTTCCTCGACGTTGGTGGCTCAATGGACGCGTTCGTCAAGCTGGTCGAGGAACTGTTCAGCGCCGCGACGGCCGAATTCAAGAGTCTGGAGTTCTTCTACTTCCACAATTGCATTTATGAGGGCGTATGGAAGGACAATGCGCGGCGCTGGTCGCAGCGGACCAATACCTGGGACATTCTCCACAAATATGGCCACGACTACAAAGTCATCATTGTCGGCGATGCAGCGATGAGCCCTTATGAAATTTCCCACCCCGGCGGTTCGGTCGAGCATGTGAACGAAGAGGCCGGAGCGATCTGGATCCAGCGGGTGCGCGATACATATCCCGCCACAGTCTGGATCAACCCGACGCCAACACGGCAGTGGGAATATTCCAATTCGACCAAGTTGATTCAGGATCTGATGGAAGATGCAATGTATCCCCTGACGCTGGACGGGCTTGATGATGCGATGCGTGCATTGACGCGCAAGAAGGGCTGATCAGGCGCAATACATTCCAGCAGGAGAGAAAACCGGGAACCGTTCGGTCAGTAGAGGCGTAAGCCCGCGATGGATTGTTCCCAAGCCGCTTCGTCCATACCTGCAATCTTTTCGATGTCTCCGGGCGCAGCTTCGCTGTCGTCCACCCATTCACGCAGGCCGGGTCCACCATTGATCACATCGATGGCAAGGCGGCCATATTCATATTCATAAGGGAAATCGCGCCAGATCTCGTAATCTGGATAGAGCCGCCGAATGGCCTTGAAGGCCAACGCCTGCAAACGCCACGGACGGAAAGTATCGGGATCGTAGAAATGCCCTTCCGCATGGATCATCAGTCCATTGCATAATTCACCCGCGTGCTTGTGAAACGTCGGTTCAAACCAGCAAGAACGGATCGCGCAGCCTTCTAGCCAGTTCGGCGCGGTGCGCTGCATTTCTGCCAGCACCATCGCCGCATCAATATCGGGCGCTCCAAACAGCAATTCCAGCGGGTGGGTGGTGCCCCGCCCCTCGCTGAGCGTTGTTCCCTCCAGCATCACGGTGCCAGCATAAGCGCGCGCCATATTCAGATTTGCGGCGTTGGGGCTCGGGTTGATCCAGATGCGGTCCTCAGGCCAGCCAAAGCCAGGGCCAGACGCGGGATTCCAGCCTTCCATCGCGATCACGCGGTAATCGACGTCCAGTTTGAAATGGTCGATAAACCAGTGGCCCATTTCGCCGAGCGTCAGCCCATGGCGCATCGGCATTGGGCCTGCCCCCACGAAACTTTCATGTCCGGGCAGCAGCAAGGTTCCCTCAACCGGGCGTCCCGCCGGGTTCGGGCGGTCCAGCACCCAAACGGATTTGCCCTGCCCTGCCGCTGCTTCGAGCAGGTAAAGCAGCGTCGTCACGAACGTATAGATGCGGCACCCCAGATCCTGCAGGTCGAACAAGAATACATCCGCCCTGTCCATCATATCCGGGCTAGGGCGGCGCACTTGTCCGTACAGGCTGAACACGGGGATGCCGGATTGTGCATCCACTTCGTCCGCCGTTTCGACCATGTTGTCCTGCTTGTCCCCTTTCAGCCCATGTTGCGGACCAAAAGCGGCAGTCAGTTTGATGTCGCTACAGCCAGCCAGAGCATCGAGACTATGAGTCAGGTCATCAGTGACAGATGCAGGATGCGCTATCAGCGCGGCGCGCTTGCCGGCCAGTGGCTTGCGCAAGTCCGGATCGCTCAGCAGTCTATCAATGCCGTTTTTCATGAGTTTTCAGGTGCGGCAAAGTCCAGTTCAAAACAAGTCGGATCGTGAAAGTCCGGTTTCTCCTTGTGATGAGCATTGGACCAGAATGACAGCAATCCGCCGTTTTCCTCGATCACCGCACATAGAGATGCCGCCTTACCGCCGCTCAAGGCCCGGATCGGAAGCTTCACGCCCCCGGCAATAACCGCCGCCTCTTGCCTGACATCCACGATTGGAGCTTCCTCAAGCACCGCATTTCGCGCAAGCTGCCGATATGACGAAAAGTCATAGGCCGCCCATTGGCCCGATGGGCTGAAATTGAATTCACGATAAGCGCCCTCACCCATGTCAATAAAGAGTTCGAAACAAGTCGTATTCCAAAGATCATCGGCACGCTGCCGGCCCGCAATTGGCGGCAAAATAACATCGTTTGCGCCGTCGATCTGCCAGCGAAGGAAGAAAGTGCCATCGTCGAGAGTGCGCCAGCGCACTTGCACAGACTTTACCAAACGCGGCGGCAAACCGGGGTGTGCTATGAGGCGATGCATTTGCAAGACAGTTTCCCCATGCTAGGCGGCGCGCCATCATGACTCAGTATAAGTCCACTTTGCTCCGCCTGCTCAATGAGCGCGGCTACATCCATCAGCTCACCGATGCTGACGGCCTCGACAATCTGGCCGCGAAGCACGTTGTGCCCGGCTATATCGGCTTCGATGCCACCGCGCCATCACTCCACATAGGAAGTCTGGTGCAAATCATGATGTTGCGGCGGCTTCAGCAAGCCGGACACAAACCCATCGTTTTGATGGGTGGAGGCACCACCCGGATCGGCGATCCCACCGGGCGCGATGAAAGCCGCAAGATGCTGAGCGACGAGACGATCGATGCCAATATTGCATCGATCCGCGGTGTGTTTGAAAAGCTCCTGAAATTTGGTGATGGTCCGACCGATGCGGTCATGGTCAACAATCACGATTGGCTGAGCCAGCTTGGCTATATCGAAATGCTGCAGGAAGTTGGCACCCATTTCACTGTGAACCGTATGCTCACATTCGATTCGGTGAAGCTGCGCCTTGATCGCGAACAGCCGATGACTTTCCTCGAGTTCAATTACATGATCCTGCAAGGATACGATTTCCATCACCTCAGCAAGGAGATGGGCGTGCGCCTGCAGATGGGTGGGTCCGACCAGTGGGGCAACATCATCAATGGCATTGAACTCTCTCGCCGCAAGGATGGGCAGGAAGTTTTCGGGCTGACCACGCCGCTCCTGACCACGGCGGACGGGGGCAAGATGGGCAAGACCGCCGCTGGCGCTGTCTGGCTGAACGAGGAGCAGCTGCCATCCTATGATTTCTGGCAGTACTGGCGCAATTGCGACGACCGCGACGTTGGCCGGTTCCTACGGCTTTTCACCGACCTGCCGCTTGATGAGATCGCTCGTCTCGAAGCACTTGAAGGTGCAAAGATCAACGACGCAAAAATCGTGCTCGCCAATGAAGTGACCCGCCTTTGCCGGGGTGACAACGCGGCCCGCACGGCAGAGCAGACCGCAAAAGATACGTTTTCTGGCGGCGGACTTGGTGATGATCTGCCCGTGCTTGATATTCCAACCGAGGGCATTCGTCTGGGTGCGGCCTGTACCGCGATAGGTTTTACCGCGTCCAACGGCGAAGCCAAACGCAAGATTGCAGAAGGCGCCGTTCGTCTTGACGATGAGCCGGTAAGCGACCCGGGATTCCTGATCGAAGTGCAAGCGGGCGAAACACGCAAGCTCAGCCTCGGCAAGAAGAAACACGGGTTACTCAGGCCGGCCTGATCCTGCTTCTGATCAAACCTTTACCGGCATTTACCTGACTGGTTTACCAATTCTTTGCCTATCGCGTGCATCAATAGGCCGCTGAACCAACCACAGGTATAGTTTGACCATGAGCGCAGGAGCACAGCTGACCGTTACCGACAAACGTCGGGCTTTGCGTCACCCCGTCGATTACAGGGTGATTGCGGAGCACAGGCAACTCGGTGACGTACATCTCCATGTCATCAATGTCTCTGCGCAGGGCTTTATGGCCACGGTCGAAGGTGAATTGGGCCGCGGTGAGCGATTGAGCGTCCGGCTTCCTGAAATCGGGCGGATCGAGGCGCATCTTATCTGGAACCGGGAAGATCGTTCCGGTTTTCAGTTTGAACGAATCATCCGGCTTGATGAATTCCTCAAACTCATCGACGCGGTACAGCCAAACCCCCGTCTGCGCGCACCGCGCTGACACTCGTCCTTTCTGCAGACAATATCTTCGATGTCGTGGCCCGGCGCGCCGCCTCTGCAACACGTGAGGCTGTGCCCTTTCCCGTCTGCAAGTTCCGAGTGACAGCGAAGTTCGACTTCTGAGGGTATCAAATTCTATCGCTTGGCCCACGCGCGCCTTCCTGCCAGAGGCATAGTGTGACCGAGCCGACTTCTCCCCTTCAGATCACGGATTTCCGGTTCTTCTGGCTGTCTCGCTTCCTTGCAGTGGTCGCGACCACTGGAACGGTCGTCATCATCGGGTATCAGTTATACGATATGGCTCGGGCCGATTACGGGATGAGCATTCCCGAAGCGGCCCTCCAGTTGGGCCTACTCGGCCTTGCCCAGTTCATTCCCCTGATGCTTCTCACGCCTCTGGCAGGGCTTGTCGCCGATCGGTTTGATCGGCGCCATGTCGCGGCCATTTCGATCAGCGTCGATATTTGCATCGCTGTGGCACTGGCTGCATCGACTGCCGCAGGAGTGCGCAGCCTCCCGCTCCTGTTCGCGTTGGCAGCTTGCCACGGTGCTGCGCGGGTCTTCGTTAACCCCGCGCTTGGAGCGATTGCGCCCAATATCGTGCCCGCCCGGCTCATCCCGCGTGCCATCGCGATCAATTCCATCGCCTGGCAGGGAGGAACCGTTGTCGGTCCGGCAATCTTCGGCTTCCTCTATGCTGAGACTCCGTCGATGCCGTACTGGGTGGCCGCGGGCCTCCTTGTGATTTCTGCTATTGGAATTCTTCTGGTCCGCCCCCTGCCGAGTGTAGAAACCGCTGACCGTAACGCCCATCCCATCACGCAGATAACGGGCGGATTCCAGTTCGTCTGGAAAGAGCGCTTTTTGCTGGGCTGTATCTCGCTTGACCTGTTTGCCGTCCTGCTTGGCGGCGCTACCGCCCTGATGCCGGTCTTCGCCCGCGATATACTCGAGGTAGGGCCGGAAGGGCTTGGACAAATGCGCGCGGCCCCCGCAGTTGGCGCTGCGCTGGTCGCCGCCTGGCTGTCATTCAAACCACTTCAGCACAATGTGGGCAACAAAATGCTTTGGGCAGTAGCGGCCTTTGGCGCGCTGACGCTTGCATTTGGCCTGTCCCGGGAATTCCTGTTGTCACTGGGCCTCCTTGCCCTTCTCGGGGGGGCAGACATGGTGTCGGTCTTCATACGAAGCAGCTTGATCCAGCTCAACACGCCCGACGATGTCCGCGGACGCGTTTCGGCCATTTCCGGCCTTTTCATCTCTGCCTCTAACGAATTGGGAGAGATGCAGTCCGGAGTCGCCGCAGCCCTGCTTGGAGCGACAGGAGCGGTTGTATTTGGCGGTGCGGGTGCCATAGTCGTAACACTTGCCTGGGCACTGATATTTCCCGAGATCCGCCGTGCCCGGACATTCGCACCACAATATCGCCAAAGGGAGCCTGAAGGATGAAGGCAGACAACATTCTCGCCACGATCGGTAACACACCCCACATCCGGCTTTCCCGGCTGTTTCCGGATCATGAGGTCTGGGTGAAGTGCGAAAGGGCCAATCCCGGTGGATCAATCAAGGATCGCATTGGCCTTGCAATGATCGAGGCGGCCGAAGCCGATGGCAAATTGAAGCCGGGCGGGACAATAGTCGAGCCGACATCAGGCAATACCGGCATTGGTCTTGCCATGGTCGCTGCGGTCAAAGGCTACAAACTTATCCTCGTCATGCCGGAGTCCATGTCGATTGAAAGGCGGCGATTGATGCTGGCCTATGGCGCCACGTTCGATCTGACCCCCAAAGAAAAGGGAATGAAAGGCGCGATTGAGCGAGCCAAGGAGCTGATCGAGAAGACGCCGGGTTCATGGATGCCGCAGCAGTTCGATAATCCTGCGAATGTGGATGTGCACGCTCGAACCACCGCACAGGAAATCCTGAATGATTTTAGCGACTCGCCAATGGACGTTCTGATTACCGGCGTTGGCACTGGCGGGCATCTTACCGGCTGCGCGGAAGCGCTAAAGGCGAAGTGGAGCGGCATGAAGGCCTACGCCGTTGAGCCAACCCTCTCTCCGGTGATTTCAGGGGGGCAACCCGCCCCTCACCCGATTCAGGGCATCGGCGCCGGTTTTATTCCCACCAATCTGCACACCCAGGCAATCGATGGAGCGATCCAGGTGGACCCCGCCGATGCAAAGGAAATGGCCCGGCGCTGTGCCGCTGAGGAAGGCATGCTGGTTGGCATAAGTTCCGGTGCGACTCTGGCCGCAATCGCCCAGAAGCTGCCCGATCTGAGCCCCGGCACTCGTGTGCTCGGATTCAATTACGATACTGGAGAGCGCTATCTATCGGTCCCGGATTTCCTGCCCGAATGATGGAACTTGAGCGTGTGGATTACGAACATGGCGCCGCAGCGCTGACGGGCTGGTTGGCGAAGCCCGCTGGCACTGCGCGCGCGGCAATCGTGATCTTTCCGACCATCGTTAATTCTAATGCGGCCGTTGAACGGCGCGCGCAGATGCTCGCCGATGCAGGGTATCTGGCCATGATCGCTGATTTCTACGGCGAACCGATTGAGAGCTTCGACGCGGCCAGACCTCTTTCGGGCACGCTGCAGGCCGACCCTCTATTCTACCGCGCGCGGCTTGCCTCCGGCATTGAAGCCTTGCGATCCCATGTTGATGCCAAGGGTTTGCCCATGGCAGCGATTGGGTATTGCATGGGCGGCGGCGCTGCGATTGAGGCTGCGCGCGACGGGCAGGACCTCTCCGCGGTTGTCAGCTTTCACGGCCTTCTCACCACCCAGCTCCCGGCCCAACCCGGTACGGTGAAGGCACGCCTGCTCGTTCTGCATGGTGATGCTGACCCGATGGTGCCGCGCGATCAGGTGGTGGCATTCTGGGAAGAAATGGACCGCGCAGAGGCCGACTGGCATTTCCATTCCTACGGCGGCGCCAGACATGGCTTCACCGATCCGGGTAGCGATGAGCGCGGCCTCGATGCCGTCGCTTATAATGCCAGTGCCGACCGCCAGAGCTGGGCTGCGATGATCAGCTTTCTGGATGAGGCATTTGCGTAACGGCCGGGCCGTTCAATAACGGCCTGTTCGCTTGCTCGATGGGATTGAAGGACGCCCAGCCCTGTCACGCTCGCCCCGGGACTAAATAGAGCGTTCCGAAGACTGGACGGCGAATGACTGGACGGGCCTAAGTCCTCGCGAAAGCCTCGATTGGCAAGGCCATCATTGTCTCGGCCCCGGTCTCCAGCTTGCGCCTCAATGCACCGGCATCGGGTGTGAAACGTTCGCCAAAATAACGTCCGGTCACGAGTTTGGCCTCGTAGAAATCCCTGCCCTGCGAATCGTCGGTCTGCGCGCCGTCCTCCAGCGCCTTTACCGCGGCTGCACCCATTCGCAACCACATCAGACCAAGCGCGACAATGCCCATAATATGCATGTAGTGATAAGCAGCGCCGCCCGCGTTGTTCGGATTGCCCAGCCCGTTTTGCATGAGCCACATGGTCGCAGCTTTCAATTCGCCATTGGCCTTGCCGACCCGGCCAGCAAGATCGCTAAGCTGCTCGTTGTCACTGGCCGTTTTGCATTCGGCATCCACTTCGGCAAAAAATGCCTGAATTGCCTTGCCGCCGTCCTTGGCCAGCTTTCGCCCGACAAGGTCCATCGCCTGAACGCCGTTTGCACCTTCGTAAATCATGGCGATCCGCGCATCGCGAACAAATTGCTCCATGCCATTCTCGACAATATAGCCATGCCCGCCCCAGAGCTGCTGCATGTCCGTCGCCACGCGATAGCCAAGGTCGGTCCCATAACCCTTGATGACCGGGGTCAACAGGCCAAGCATATCATCCGCCTGCCCGCGCTCGTCTTCGCTTTCAGCCTTTTGCGCCAGATCGACGAGCAACCCGGCCCAAAGCGACAGAGCCCGCAACCCTTCGGTAATGGCCTTGCCATCCATCAACATGCGCCGGACGTCGGGATGGACGATAAGCGGATCCGCCTTTTCACCTGGCTCGGCAGGTCCGGTCAGCGCCCTGCCCTGCCGGCGTTCACCTGCATAAGACACGCCGTTCTGATAGGCGACTTCAGCCTGAGCAAGGCCCTGCATGCCAACGCCAAGGCGCGCTGTATTCATCATGATGAACATGGCCGCGAGGCCCTTGTTCTCTTCACCTACAAGCCACCCTGTGGCCCCATCATAGTTCATTACGCAGGTCGCGTTGGCGTGAATGCCCATCTTGTGTTCGAGCGCGCCGCAACTCACCGCATTACGATCACCGAGCGAGCCATCCTCATTCACCAGCAATTTGGGAACGACGAAAAGAGAGATGCCTTTCGTCCCTTCCGGGGCATCGGGAGTTCTCGCCAGCACAAGGTGGATAATGTTCTCGGTCAGATCGTGCTCACCGGCTGAAATGAATATCTTCGTTCCGGTTAGCGTATAGGATCCATCTGCCTGCAGCTCTGCACTGGTTCGGATCAGCCCCAGATCCGTGCCGCATTGCGGCTCGGTCAGGTTCATGGTGCCAAGCCATTCATTCGCGACCAGCTTGGGAACGTAAGCCATTTTCTGATCGGGCGAGCCCTTGGCCAGCAAGGCGCGCACCGCGCCATTGGTCAGGCCGGGATACATCGCAAAGGCCATGTTGGCCCCGGACATGAACTCCTCAACCGCAAAACCGAGGATATGGGGCATACCCTGACCGCCGAACTCTTCTGGCGCGGAAAGCATTCCCCATCCCGATTCGCGGAACAGCGCATGCGCGCGCTTGAACCCTTCAGGCGTCGTTACGGATCCGTCCGTCTGGCGGATACAACCTTCCTGGTCTCCTGACGCATTGAGCGGCGCGAGCACTTCTGCTGCGAACTTCCCGGCTTCGTCCAGAACCGCGTCAACAATGTCGCGGCTCGCGCTCTCGAAACCCGGCAGATCGCTGTAATCGCCAAGGCGGACGACCTCGTTGATGATGAAGCGCGCATCGCGCATCGGCGCATGGTAGCTCGGCATCGAAATTTCTCTCCTCTTTCAATCGCCTGAGATTATCGGATAACTAATCCAGTCTCGTAAGCCCATCACCATCAAGTCTGCGATAGAAGCAACTTCGCTCACCTGTATGGCATGCCGGTCCTTCCGGCCTGACGAGCATGACGATGGCGTCCTGATCGCAATCGACGCGGATTTCTTCGACATTGAGGACATGGCCGGACGTCTCCCCCTTCATCCAGAGCCGGCCGCGGGAGCGCGAATGAAAGTGGGCAAGCCCTGTTTCGCGCGTTTTGGCGATGGCCTCCTCATCCATAAACGCAACCATCAGAACCTCCTTGCTCTGCGAATCGACCGCTATGGCGCTGAGAAGGCCCTGTTTGTCGAAGCGAGGAACGAACGCCGAGCCCTGCTCACGGTCAGCTGTGGAAGAATCGGACATGGGTTGAGAACTTTCCGGTAAACTGGCGGCAAACGTTCCGCATGTTGCAGGATAACAACATGGCGCGATCAAAATCTATGCTTTCGAGCAAATGGGCTTTTCTTTTTGGCCGTTTCAGAGGAATTAGCCCCAGCAGCTGGGGGGCTGCAACCGGCCAAAAGGTTCTTTTTCAAAGAGTGCCATGGTTCAGGGAATAGGCAGCTGCTCGCAAAAACGCAGGGCGCGCCAACAGAGATGAGGGATTGGATCCCGGTTAATCTTCGGGGGGGAGATTGCCGATGTGCCCTAGGCAGGATCCAGGAAATTGTTTCGTCACGAGGACGCCCGGGACATTAGTCCCGGGCGTTTTCGATTGTGCTCCCGGCAGTATGCTCAGCCTCCGCCATTTTTCACACGACATCCAACGCTTCATCAAGAACCCGCGCGAAGCAGGATATGACGACCCTTTCGGCATCGGCTTTCTTCAATACCGCGACACAGGCGTCGCTGGTCGCTCCACTCGTCAGCACGTCGTCGACCAGCAGCACATTTGCATTCTTAAGCAGCGCAGAGCGATTTTTGCTTGCCGCAATGGCGCCTGACAGCTCACGTTTCCGCGCCTTGGCCCCAAGCCCGCCCAAAGCCCGTGTCGCCTTCTTGCGCTTCAGCGCATCGATACAAAGCTGTGCGCCTGTGAGCCGAGCAATCTCCTTCGACAAAATGGCCGACTGATTGAAACCGCGGCGCCATATCCGCCAGCGATGCAGTGGCACCGGCACAATCAGCCAGGTTTCATCCACAAAATCGAGCTTCGCGGCCATCAGCCGAGCCATCATCGATGCAAGTGCAATTTTTCTGCCATACTTGAAGGACAGGACCAGCTTTCGGGACGTATCGTTGTAAAGAGTCGCCGCTGCTATTCCGTCGTGGCGCGGCGGATCGGCCAGGCAAGGCGCACATGTCGATCCCTGCACAATTCCACCATCAAAGGGCCGCCCACACTGGGCGCAAGCGGGGTTCCCGGGAATGACAAGGTTTTCCCAACACGAAACGCACAACCCATCCTGCCCTGAAATCCCCTCCCCGCAGAGCGGACAGCGCGGCGGAAAGACCAGATCAACCAGAGGTGAAAGCGACCCTGCAACCGACATTTCAGCACCCTAGCCCAGGCGGCCGCGACGGCAAGTGCTTGCGTGCGGCAGAGCATCACGGCAATTGGGCGCATGGCCCAGAGCACTCCACCGGTTATTTTCTCACAGCAGCGCAGGCGGGCAGTGCGCAATCGGATGTTTGCACTCCAGCAACGCAGTGATGCTCCAAGCTATCTGATGGCGGACATGGCCGACGATGTGCTTGACCGTATTTCTTTCCTGCGCGTCGAACCGAAAAATGCGCTGGTCATCGGCGACTATCACGGCCTCATTTCCACCGAACTACGCCGGACCGGCGCCAAAGTTGCGCAACTGGATCCGGCCAACGGATTTGATGAAGAACAGCCATTCCCCCAGACCGGCTTCGACTTCATCGTCAGTCTTGGCACGCTGGACACTGTAAATGACCTCCCCGGGGCGCTGATCCATATCCGCAATGCGCTGGAACCCGGCGGTATGATGATCGCCAGCTTTATGGGTGCGGGCAGCCTGCCGATGCTGAGGCAAGTCATGCTGGCCGCTGATGCGGATCGCCCAGCCCCAAGGCTTCATCCGCAAGTTGATGTGCGTGCTGGCGGTCAACTCCTGCAGCGCACGCAATTCGCCGATCCGGTGATAGATTCGCGCTCGCTGGACGTTAGTTTTCGCTCGCTTGGCGGGCTACTTGCTGATCTGAGGGCCCAGGGTCTCTCAAACGTGCTTGCCGATCCCGGCCCGCGGTTGGCAAAGGTTGCCCTCACCCGCGCCAACGACGCTTTTCATGCCGCCGGAAAGAATGGCCGCACGGTGGAACGCTTCGAAATCCTCACTTTGAGCGGTTGGCGCCGCTGAACGTGCTTCAGCCGATCAAAGCCGCTTGTGCCGCGGCAAGCCGCGCAATCGGCACGCGGAACGGCGATGCGCTGACATAATCGAGCCCCACCTTCTCACAAAAAGCAATACTCGCCGGATCGCCGCCATGTTCTCCGCAAATGCCAAGCTTGATGTCGGGCCGTGTCTCTCGGCCTCTCGTCGCGCCAAGCTCAACCAACTGGCCTACGCCATCGATATCGAGGCTCACGAAGGGGTCGCGCGGGAAAATGCCCTGTTCGACGTATACGCCAAGGAAACGCCCCGAATCGTCTCGCGACAGCCCCAGCGTCATCTGTGTCAGGTCATTTGTCCCAAAGGAGAAGAAGCGCGCCTCCTTCGCAATTTCGCCAGCCATTAACGCAGCGCGCGGTACTTCGATCATGGTGCCGACGAGATATTCAAGAGTCTGACCCATCTCGGCGAAAACCTCATCAGCGACTTTGCCGACCAGTGCCCGTAAAATCTCCAGCTCGCGCTTCGTCGCCACCAGCGGAATCATGATTTCCGGCACAATCGCCTCGCCATGCGCTTTCGCCACATCACAAGCGGCTTCAAAGATCGC
>JAHRVR010000181.1 GCA_019090585.1 Sphingomonadaceae bacterium | reverse complement strand
GCATCTTCGCGCGATTGAAGCATCCGATTATGCATTTGCACTCGATCCCGGAAACGCCGCAGCACTGCAATTGCGGGCCGAATTGGTGCGCGACAGGGAAGGATTGCTCCCCGCGCTGGACTGGTTTGAAAAGGCGCTGGATCAATCGCCCGATAATGTTGCGCTGCTGGGCGAATATGCGGCGACCCTTGGCGATGCGGGCGAGGCCGTGCGGATGCTGGCGGCGACGCGCCGGATGCTCGAACTTGATCCCGGCAATCCGCGTGCTTTCTATCTGCAGTCGGTCATGGCAGCGCGTGCCGGGAAGTATCGGCTGGCAAGAAAGCTATTGAGCCTGACCGAGGGAAAACTCGCCGCAGTGCCGGGCGCCATGTTGCTGGAAGGCATTCTTGAAATAGCAGCGCGGAATTATACGCTGGCGATCGAAGCGCTCGATCCTCTCGTCAGGCGGCAGCCAGACAATCAACGGGCCGGCGAACTTCTGGCGCGGGCCATTTTCCTGTCCGGTGAATACAAGCTTCTGATTGGCAGGTTTGCGATGGATGCGCGGCGCGAGGATGCGTCACCCTATCTGCAGATGCTGGTCGCGCGCGCCTATGAACAGCTTGATGAGCGGGATCGTGCAGCGCAATTGCTCGATAGCGTGGCAAGCGTGAGGGGGCGTCAGATCACTGCCCGTCCCGCCAGTGGTCCGATCGGTAAAATGCTGGCGGGTGGGAACACTTCAGGGGCCGAAGCACGTGTCAGCAAGTGGCTGGCCGCCAATCCCGGCAATTTCGATAATCTTGCGCTTGCAGGTGATGTCCAGCTTGCAAAGGGAAATGCCCGCAAAGCGATGCGTTATTACGAGAGGGCCGCGAAAATCAGGGTGCCCCCAAGCCTGCTGTCACGCCGGTTTCAGGCCATGCTCATGGCAGGAGCGATGGAACAGGCCGTGCGTCTCTCCGAAACAAGTCTTGCGAACAATCCCGCAAGTTTCGAGGCCCGCCGCATCGCGGCCTGGCTTTCGGTCTATTCAGGCGACTGGGTGCGTGCCCGCGGCCTCTATGAAAATCTTGTCGGCAAAAGGCGCGCTCGCGACCTTGCGCTGCTTTCTGATCTGGCCCTTGTGCAAATAAAGGCCGGAGCGCCTGAACAGGGCGCGGTGACGGCGCAGCGGGCCTATCGGCTCTACCGCGGCCATCCTGTTGCCGCTCAGGCCTGGGGGCTTGGCCTTGCCGCAAGTGGATCCAGTGCCATCAAAGCCAGTGCCCTGCTGGAAAAGGCCCGCAAGATGATGGGTGACAATGCGCTTCTGGCCGAGGCGCGGCGCAAACTGGCGAGCAACACGGCCAGCTAAATCCCCGCAGTACTCGACAAGTCTGCGCGGCTCCGGCAATCGCGGATGCGACACGATGCGACACGATGCGACACGATGCGATGTGGGGAGCAGCTAAAGATGGCAGGCGCACTTGACGGAATTACCATTGTCGAGCTGGCGGGTATTGGACCGGGTCCTTTTGCTGGAATGATGCTGGCCGATCACGGCGCGCGAGTCATTCGGATCGACAGGCCGGGGACATCAGGAAGCGGCAGGATGAAATCTGATGCAACCCGCCGCAATCGCGAACACCTCGAACTCGATCTGAAATCGCCTCAGAGCAGGGGAAAGATACTTGAGCTTGTTGCAGAGGCCGATGGGTTGATCGAGGGGCTTCGTCCCGGGGCACTCGAACGCCTCGGCCTTGGACCCGATGTTCTTCTGCAGGCCAATCCCGGCATTGTGATCGGACGTATGACCGGGTGGGGGCAGGACGGCCCTTTGGCCCATGCAGCGGGCCACGACATTAATTACGTTGCCTTGTCAGGCGCGCTCCACGCCTATGGGCGTGAAGGTCAAAAGCCGACGGCGCCGCTCAATGCCGTGGGTGATTATGGCGGGGGCGGCATGATGCTGGCTTTCGGTATGCTCGCCGGAATCCTGTCCGCACGGACCACGGGCAAGGGGCAAGTGGTCGATTGTGCAATGGTCGATGGAGCAGCGATCCTGTCCACCATAATCTATTCTCTGCTCGGGAACGGACTGTGGAACGAGGAACGGGGCAAAAACATGCTGGATACCGGGGCCGGCTATTATGAGACTTATGAAACGGCGGACGGCAAGTACATTTCCATCGGGCCGGTCGAGCCGGTCTTCTATGCTGAATTGCTGGCGAGGCTCGGCATTTCAGATGATCCCGTGTTCAAGGACCAGAACGACGAGGATAGCTGGCCAGCGATGAAGGTCCGTCTGACTGAAATCTTTCTGACCAAAACCCGCGATGTGTGGTGCGAGATGCTCGAAGGGACGGACGTATGTTTCGCTCCGGTGCTGAGTTTAAGTGAAGCGCCCAGTCATCCGCACAATGTCGCGCGCGGGACGTTCATCGAATCCGGCGGGTTTAGTCAGCCTGCGCCCGCGCCGCGTTTTTCCGCAACGCCGGCTCCTGAGGTGAGGGCGCCCAAGACTTGATAGCTCTGTTTCAGCGCATTGATCCAATGGTCCGGCTGATTGTCGGCGCGATCCTGCTGGCAACGGTGTTGCCGGTAAGCGAAAGTGCGCATGAAACGGCGCAGGGCGTGGTCAATGCGGCTGTCTTCACGCTTTTCCTGTTCTACGGAATGCGCCTTTCGCGCGGTGAAATCTGGCAGGGGCTTGGCAACCATCGATTGCTCGTGCCGCTTGTCATCTGGATATTCGGCGTCATGGGCGCAGCAGGCTGGTTGTTGTGGCAAGCCAGCTCCGCTTTCCTGCCGCCTATGCTGGGGCTGGGTTTCCTCTACCTTGGCGTCCTGCCTTCAACCGTTCAGTCGGCCACGGTCTATAGCTCGCTGGCGGGCGGTAATGTTGCCAGTTCGGTTGTTGCTGCCGCACTGGTGAATATCCTTGGCGTGTTCCTTACCGTGCCGCTTTATTCGCTGCTCGCCGGAAGCGAGGACGCAGTTTTTTCAGGCCAGACTTTGGTCAAAGTGTTGACGATTCTGCTTTTGCCTTTCGTGTTGGGGCAGGCGCTTCAGCGCTTCACTGGCGAATGGGTGGCGCGCAATCGCAAATACACTACGTGGATCGACCGCAGTGTTATCGGGCTGGGCGTCTACGTGGCCTTTTCCAGCGCGGTGGCGCAAGACATCTGGACCATGCTGGATGCACAAGTCTGGATCGCCCTGCTACTGGCGTGTTCTGTGCTGCTCGTCTTTGCCTATGGCGGTGTCTGGATTCTCGGCGGGGCGCTCAAATTATCACGGGGCGACCGGATCGCCATGCTCTTTGCTGGCGGGCAAAAGAGCATCGCCATGGGCGCTCCGCTGGCGACCGTGATTTTCCCTGCGGCGATGGCCGGCACGGTGCTGCTGCCCTTGCTGGTCTATCACCTCGCGCAAATGGTGGTTGCCGCCCCGATTGCCAGCAGGTTGGGGCGCACCAGCGGCTGAGATCCGTTTTTTGCGACTGGCCTATTTCTTCGGCTGATAGGTCTGCTCGACACCGGGAAAACTGCGGGCGCGTACTTCTTCTGAATAGCGCTGTGCAGTGGCTGAAATGGTGTCGGCGATTTCCTCGTAACGCTTCACGAAACGTGGCACCCGCTCAAACATGCCCAGCATGTCTTCGGTGACGAGCACTTGCCCGTCGCACTGCGATGATGCGCCAATGCCTATGGTGGGGCAGGAGACTGCCTTGGTTACGTCGATGGCGATCGGCTCAACCACCCCTTCGATGACGATGGCAAAGGCGCCTGCCTCATCCAGCGATCTGGCATCGGCCACAATCTTCTCGGCTTCGGCATCGCCGCGCCCGCGCACCATGTAACCGCCCAGCACATTGACCGCCTGCGGGGTCAGCCCGACATGGCCGATGACCGGGATACCGCGATTGACCAGAAAATTGACGGTTTCGGCCATGACCTGCCCGCCTTCCAGCTTGACCGCCGCTGCGCCGCTGAATTTCATCAGATAGGATGCGCTTTCAAAAGCCTTTTCGGGTGAGGCCTCATAAGTGCCGAACGGCATGTCGACGGCGACGACCGAATGATAACTGCCGCGCACGACGGCAGCGGCATGGTTTGCCATCATTTCAAGTGTCACGGGGAGGCTCGATGGCAGGCCGTAAATCACCTGACCGAGCGAATCGCCCACAAGCAGCATGTCGCAATGCGGATCGAGGAGTTGTGCCTGCCGCGCTGTATAGGCAGTCAGCATGACGATCGGTTCTTGCGTCACACCGCCTTGCTTGCGCTGGCGAATTTTGGGCACGGTGAGCCGGCGTATGGGTTGGGGAGTCGGGGTGGCCCGGCTGGTCGATGTATCGAGTTGGAAAGTCGTGGACATTTGCGCCTTTTAGCGAGTGAGCGGCGAGTCGCAAAGCTTGCACTCGACCCGGCGCGTATTTCGTGCATGATCGGGCACTGATCGGGGGAGGTGATATGGTGGCATCGGGAACAATGCGCGGCGGCGAGCAGGGCTGGTCATCGCGCACGGCATTCATCATGGCGGCGGTCGGCGCGGCGGTGGGCCTTGGCAATATCTGGCGGTTTCCAACGCTTGCGGGTGAGAACGGCGGCGGCGCCTTCGTGCTTGTCTATGTGCTGTGCGTTGCCCTTATCGGCATGCCGATGGTCCTCGCCGAGATTCTGCTTGGGCGTGCCGGACGCAGCCATGCCGATGCGGCCGGATCGGTGGCCGATGTGGCGCAGCAGTCCGGTGTTAGCCGGGGGTGGTCGATCTTTGGCGGGATAGAGATCGCTGCGGCCTTCCTGATCCTGTCTTTCTATTCGGTCGTGGCTGGCTGGGTGCTCAATTACGTTTTCCTGTCGGGGGCGGATTTCACACAGAACCTGTTTGCCGGAGATCCCCTGGCCGGAGCCTTTGCCGGGATGTCGCAGGAAAATGTGGCTGGCCTGATGGGGGGACTGTTCGAAAACCCGGGCCGGATGATCGGGCTGCATGCGCTGTTCATGGGCATCACGTTCGCGATTGTGGCGGTTGGTGTGCATAATGGCTGTCTCTTATACACATCTGACGCTGCCGACG
>JAHRVR010000180.1 GCA_019090585.1 Sphingomonadaceae bacterium | reverse complement strand
GCTTCCTCCGCCAGGGTCCGGGCGACCAACAGGCGCCGATCCCCCCTGCTCCGCCGCGCCGGCTGGTTGCGGCAAAACCCAGCCCGGAAATGGCCGATAAGACCAGCCTGCTTGATCTCAACGAGCGGATATGCCGCTGGCCAATGGGCCATCCGGGCGAGGCGGATTTTCACTTCTGCGGTGACAAGGTAAACCCCGGCTTCCCTTATTGCGTGGAACATTGCGGCAGGGCTTATCAGGCACAGCTCCCGCGCGGTGCCCGCCGTCCGCCTCCGCCGCTGCCGTTCGGCGGCCCACGCGTTCGCTAATAGGCCAGCACGTTCTGAATTGCGCCGCTTAGGCTAGGTTCTGGTTCTGGCGCTCACGCACATTACTCTCCTGCGCCCGCATTGCTTGGGTGCAGGAGACATTCTCTCCCCTGCGGCTGTCCGGTACGGCCTGGCTGCCGCATGACCTTTGCCCTTTCAGGGCAGCGCTTCGCTGGCAATCGCTCCTGCGGCGCTGACCGAATCCAGGTCGGCAAGGGGGACTTTCTGGGCAAGATCCGCATGAAGAGCTGACAAGATGACACACGATTATTCGTGTGCTCATATCCTCTAACTCATGCGCGTTTCAGGGGTTTTGCCCCATCCCCAATTTATCCCTGAAGATTGGAATAGGTATTTAATTCTAAACGAATTATCAAAACGTTAGAAGGTTTAGGATAGACGCCCACCTCTGGATAACGGGGGAGCATAGATTGTCGGAAGTGGGCATCCTTGACACGATGAAAGATAGCACCGCCTGCCGGAGATTGGTTTTTTTCCTCCTCCAGGCCAGCTCTATCGGCGTGCTCATTTCTGCACTCTTCGCCCCTGCGCCGATCGGAACGATACTGGTCGTCGTCGGAGTTGCGTTTGTTTCTCTCACCTTCCTTGCCAGCATGATCTTCGCCCGAGCAGCGGTTGAGGACATACAGGCAAAAGTCGCACTGGCCGAAAAAGCACAGGAGAGCCAGTTTCGGATCGAAGAGCTCTTCGCAATGACCGACATGCTCCAGGCGGCCGAAGACCATGAAGACGCGGGCACGATTCTGGAAGCGACTTCCTCGCGTCTGTTGCCGCAGTTTAGCGGTGCACTCTATGTTTTCAACAATTCGCGCGATCGCCTCGACCTCGCAAAGGAATGGAACGTCTGCGCGGGATTTGAACCGGCTGAAACACTGATCCCCGGCAATTGCTGGGCGCTCAAGCGCGGCAAGCCGCACATTAACGACGGCGGCACGCATACCCTTTGCTGCATGCATCACATCGGCACCGCCGCCACAGTGGAAGTGCCAATGATTGCACGCGGACAGGTCCACGGTTTACTTATGCTTGCGATCGACGAGCAAGGTGCCTTCGATAAGCTAATGGCGGTACGGCGCGTCGGCCGGGCGCTTGCAGATTCGATGTCGCTGGCGCTGTCCAATATCACCCTGCGCGAAAAGCTGCGGACCCAGTCAATGCGCGATCCGCTCACCGGACTGTACAACCGGCGCTATATGGAAGACGCACTCGACCGGCTTATCAGTCTGTCCGAACGGACCGGAAGCGCGACCTCGGTGCTGATGATCGACCTCGACAATTTCAAGCGGCTCAACGATGAGAATGGGCACGCGAAGGGCGATGCCGTACTTCGCGACGTCGCTGGTCAGCTCGTTTCCGAACTGCGCCCTTCAGACGTCGTCTGCCGCTATGGCGGCGAGGAACTGGTCGTCATCCTGCCCAATTGCGATCTGGACGATGCCAGGCTCAAGGCCGAAAAACTGCGCACCCGGATCGAAGCGCTTTCAGAAGCACATGGCGCGGAAATCACCGCATCCATCGGCATTGCCGCTGTTCCTGAAACGGCAACCGGGACGGTCGATGTCATTCCGATGGCGGACGCAGCACTTTATTGCGCAAAACAGGCCGGAAAGAACCGCGTGGTTTGCTCGGAACGGCGCGTTGGTAAGGACGATAGCCGACCGCGCCTCGCCGTGGGCTAATCACGGCCGCGCCAGATCGCCAGCTTAGAGTTTTCCGCCAGAAGGATCGATCAGCGTCTTGCAGCCGCTTTTTGACGTCATCAAGGCGTCAAAGGCGCTGGGCACCTCGTCCAGCGTCAATGTGCCTGTGTGTATAGCAGACGGATCGAGGTCTCCGCTGGCCAGGGCCTCTATCACCGCGCCGAAATCCTCATGCGTATAGCAATTGCTGAAACGGATCGTCAGCTCGTGCGACAGTGCCTGCGCCGGCATGAAATGGTCCTCCTTGAAACAGGCCCCGACAACAACGATCGTCGCCTCGTAAGCACAAACCGATATGGCCTGTTGTATAAGGCCCGGAACGCCGACGGCCTCTATCACTACGTCGGGCAATCGTCCGGCAATGGCCTTCAACTGCTCACCCAGATCCCCTGCAGCAGGATCGATAACGGCGCTGGCACCCACATCCAGCGCAAGCTGGCGCCGCTCTTGCGACGTTTCCGAGACGATGACCTGCCTGGCACCTGCCAGCTTGGCGAACTGGACAGCGCCCGCACCGATTGGCCCGGTGCCGATAACAAGGACCACACTGTCTTGCGTAATCGGCGCCATCGAAACCGCGCGCCGCGACACCGACAGAGGCTCGACCATGGCTGCGGCATCGAAACCGACATTGTTGGGGACGCGATGCAACGAATGGGCAGGCGCAGCAGCATATTCAGCGTAAGCGCCTGAATGATCTAGTGAAAACCCTGTGAACACGATTTTCTCGCACAGGGCAATCTTGCCCACATTACAGGCATCGCAGGTTCCGCATGGATGGATGGGGAGTGACACAACCCGGTCGCCAACAGACCAGCCTTCGGTGCCCGCTCCCAACCGCGTAACGACACCGGCATATTCATGGCCGAAGACGACACCTTCGGGCTGACCGCCATATTCCTTCACATGCAAGTCCGAACCGCAAATACCGGCCCGGGCAACCTGAATAAGCACCTCGCCCGCTTCAGCAACCGGCACATCGATATCGCGGATTTCCAAGGGCAATTCAGCGCTTTTGTATACAGCAGCACGCATAATCGTCTCGACCTCCGATAACTGGAGGCCAAGCTTAGCGCGTAAATCGCCCCTGCACTATCGCCCAAGAGAAAAGGGCCGCGAGATCGCTCCCACGGCCCTTTCTAACTTGGCTCAAATGCGGCTTAGTCGTCCTTCAGAAACGCTGGCATGTGGTCGGGATTACCGCCACCTTCGCCGCCGCCGCCGCCGCCGCCTTCACCGCCGCCACCGCCACCGCGGGGACCACGCGAGCCACCACGGTCACCGCCGCGTCCGCCTCGGTCACCCCTGGGCCGACGATCACCACGGTCACCACGCGGTTCGCGGGGCGGACGGGTATCTTCCAGCTCTTCACCGGTTTCCTGGTCAACAACGCGCATCGACAGGCGGACTTTGCCGCGATTGTCGATTTCGAGGACCTTGACTTTCACTTCCTGGCCTTCGGAAACCACGTCTGTTGGCTTCTCAACCCGCTCGTTCTTCATTTCGGAGACGTGGACGAGGCCGTCCTTGCCACCCATGAAGTTCACAAACGCACCGAAATCGACGATGTTGACGACTTTGCCGTTATAGACCTTGCCAACTTCGGCTTCTTCAACAATGCCTGCGATCCAAGCCCTTGCCGCTTCAATCTGCGAAACATCCGATGAGCTGATCTTGATCACGCCTTCGTCATCAATATCAACTTTCGCGCCGGTCTCGGCAACGATTTCACGAATCACCTTACCGCCGGTACCGATGATGTCGCGGATCTTGGACTTGTCGATCTGCATCGTCTCGATCCGCGGGGCATGGGCGGAAAGCTCATTACGCGCGGTGCCGAGTGCCTTTTGCATTTCGCCAAGGATATGCGCACGGCCGGCCTTGGCCTGCTCCAGCGCCTTCTCCATGATTTCCGGAGTGATACCGGCGATCTTGATGTCCATCTGCAGCGAAGTGATACCCGCTGCAGAACCGGCCACTTTAAAGTCCATGTCGCCCAGATGATCCTCGTCACCAAGAATGTCGGACAGGACGGCAAAATCATCGCCTTCCAGGATCAGGCCCATGGCGATACCTGAAACCGGGCGTTCAATCGGAACGCCAGCGTCCATCATCGATAGGCAGCCGCCGCAGACCGTCGCCATCGAAGACGAACCGTTCGACTCGGTAATGTCAGACAGGATGCGGATTGTGTAAGGGAAGTCTTCCTTGGACGGCAGCACCGGATGCAGCGCGCGCCACGCCAGCTTGCCGTGGCCGATTTCGCGGCGCCCCGGCGCGCCAAAGCGGCCCACTTCACCGACCGAATAGGGCGGGAAGTTATAGTGCAGCATGAAGTGCGTAAAATTCAGGCCATCGAGGCCATCGATCATCTGTTCGCTTTCTTTCGTGCCCAGCGTGGTGGTGCAGATCGCCTGCGTTTCACCGCGTGTGAACAGCGCCGAACCATGCGTGCGCGGCAGGAAGCCGGCGATCGCCTCAATCGGGCGAACCTCATCGAGCTTGCGCCCGTCAATGCGCGCGCCGTCCTTGAGGATGGCGGTCCGCACGATTTCAGATTCCAGCTTCTTGACCAGTTTGCCTGCGGTCATCTGCGTCTGGCCGTCGGCTTCGGCGTAGTGTGCCTTGGCCTTTGCGCGCGCATCATTCAGCGCATCGCTGCGGGCAGATTTGTCGGTCAACTTGTAAGCGGCAGTAATATCTTTTCCGACGATGTCGCGCAGCTCTTTCTTCATGGCGGACTTATCGTCCGACATGTCGATTTCCCAAGGCGCCTTGGCGGCCTGCTCGGCAAGATCGATGATCGCGCCGATCACCTTGCGGTTCTCATCATGCGCAAACATGACAGCGCCAAGCATTTCTTCCTCGGTCAATTCCTTGGCTTCGGATTCGACCATCATCACCGCATTGCCCGTGGCAGCAACGACGAGGTCAAGGCGCCCTTCGGCCACTTCGGCCATTGACGGGTTGAGCTGATACTCACCGTCCTTGAAGCCGACGCGGCAGCCCGAGATCGGCCCCATGAAGGGAAGACCCGAAATGGTCAGCGCGGCAGAGGCGGCGATCATCGCCACCATGTCTGCCTCGGTCTCGCCATCATAGGACATGACCTGGCAGATAACGTTGATCTCGTTGTAGAAGCCTTCCGGAAACAGCGGACGGATCGGCCTGTCGATCAGGCGGCTGGTCAGCGTTTCCTTTTCGGTCGCGCCGCGTTCGCGCTTGAAGAAGCCGCCCGGGATGCGGCCAGCTGAAGAGAATTTTTCCTGGTAATGGACGGTGAGCGGGAAGAAGTCCTGCCCCTCCCTTACCGACTTGGCAGCCGTGACGGCGCACAAGACGACGGTTTCGCCATAAGTGGCAAGGACCGCGCCGTCTGCCTGACGGGCAATACGGCCGGTTTCCAGAGTGAGGGTCTTTCCGCCCCACTCCAGCGATACGGTTTTCACATCAAACATGTAGTCTATCCTTGAGACCCACCTGGCCCTATTGCGAGGCGGGGTTTACTGCCGGGTATACCGTCCCGGTCCGGTGCGGGGCCTTTTATCTGCCCCAAGGCCCCTCGCCGGAGTGCGAGGAATACCTGATTTTTGGTCGCATCGCGAAAAGCGAAAATCTGGTTCCCACTTTTTTGCGCGATGCTCCCGTTACGAAAAACGGCCCGCGATAGGGGCCGTCTTCCATCCAATTCTTATTTGCGCAGACCCAGCTTCTGGATCAGCGCGTTATAGCGCTCCACATCCCTGGTCTTGAGATAATCAAGCAGCGAGCGGCGCTTGTTGACCATGGCCAGCAGGCCACGGCGCGAATGGTTGTCCTTACGGTGCTCCTTGAAGTGGACGGTCAGCGCGTTGATCCGTTCGGTCAGGATCGCGACCTGCACTTCCGGGCTACCGGTGTCGCCCTTGGCACGGGCGTTGTCGTCAATAACTTCCTGTTTCTTATCAGCGGTAATCGTCATGCTATTTCTTACTCCGCGACATCGGATAGGTTGAATCCCCTAATGACACGGGCTTCGCCGCCCGCCAGTTCCATGAGCGCCACGGGGATGTCACCCGTTGTTGCCCAATACTGCCCGTCCTTTAGGGACAGCCCGGTCAAAACCCGGCCCTGACGGACCGCCCTTGCCTGCTCCGGGCTGAGATCGAGAGCCGGGATGTCGTCCAGCCCTGCCTCCAGTGGCAAGAGGTTAGGTTCAAGCCGCGCGCCGTTACCGATTTCGTTCAGTTTGTCCAGCGAAATCGCCTGATCCAGCGTGAATGGCCCTGCCTTTGTTCGCCTGAGCATAGTGACATGGCCAACCGTGCCAAGCGCATGGGCAATGTCGCGCGCAAGGCTGCGGATGTATGTGCCCTTTGACACTGCCGCGACCAGTGTAACGCTTTCGGCCAGTTCCAACGGTGCAGACGGATCGAAAGGATCGGGCCGGCCTGCACCGGTGGCAAAAGCGGAAGTCACCGGCCTGCGACCCATGCCGAGCGCACCGGTCGCGGCTTCCAGTGAATATATACGCACCCGGCGCGCTTTGAGCGCAACCTCTTCACCCGCACGGGCCAGATCATAGGCGCGCCTGCCATTAACCTTCAGCGCGGAGAATGCCGGCGGTACTTGCTCAATCTCGCCCGTAAATTCTGGCAGGATCGCGGCGATGGCGGAAAGCGGCGGAAAATGATCGCTCCGCGCCGTCTCCTCACCTTCGCTATCAAGAGTATCCGTTTCAATTCCAAAGGTTATCGTAAACTCATAAACCTTTGTCGCATCAAGCAAGCGTCCGGTCAGCTTGGTCGCCTCGCCCACGGCAATGGTCAGAACCCCTTCTGCCAGCGGATCAAGCGTACCGCCATGACCGACTTTGACTTTGCCATGTCCCGCCTCGCGCAAGTTGCGTTTTACCGCGGCAACCGCCTGGGTCGAGCCTAGCCCGGCGGGCTTGTCGAGGATGATCCAGCCGTGCGGGCTTGTCATCCGCCCGCCACCACGAAAGCAAGCCTCATGAACTGTTCGCGCGCCCATTCAACGGGTGGAACGACGATACGCTCGACAATGCCCAGCCCCGGAAACAACCAGGGCAACACCAGCAGCAATATGAACAGCATCGGAAAACCAAATGGCCTGAGCTTGTTATAAGCCCGCGCTGCATCGTGAGGCAGCAGCCCTTCAACAATGTGCGAACCATCGAAAGGCGGGATCGGAAGAAGATTAAATAGTGCAAGAAAGATATTGATTATAATAAAATAATTTAGCCCGGTTAGCAGTACTGCCAGCCCTCCCTCTGGCGGCGCGCCAAGCCCTCGCACCAGCAGCCCAAGTAGCACGGCTCCGATCGCGGCGAGGATTAGGTTCGTCCCTGGTCCCGCGGCAGCTACGGCCATCATGCCATAGCGCGGATTGTTGAGCCGCTGCTTCACAACCGGCACCGGCTTTGCCCAACCGAATACCGGCGCACCGGTCATTGCCAGAACACCCGGCAGGATCACCGTGCCCACCAGATCGACATGGCGGATAGGATTGAGGCTGAGCCGGTTGCGCTGCTTGGCGGTTGGATCGCCGAGAAGATTGGCGACCCAGCCATGAGCAACTTCGTGGAAGACAATGGCGATGACGAGGCTGGGAATCAGCACAATCGCCAATGTGATGGTTTCATTCATGGGAGGGATGTGGGCTCAGCGCCCGCTTTGCGCAAGCAGGACTTCGGCCAGTGCATGCGGCTGTGTGTTCTGCACCTGATGGGCAGCATCGACATGGACGGTTTTCTCACACCGGAAACGCTCGGCATAGATATGCTGCCAGGCAGGCGGCAGGATCGCATCGCGCATACATTGGACAAAAGTCGCGGGAATCTCGCCGAGATGGTCGTAGCTCCAGTCCTTGTGCGAAATGGCTGCATCCGGCCATCGATCCTTCATAAGCTTGTCGAGGAAAGCATCTGCCTCGTCCCGTGTCATGTCGTTGCAGAACGTCAGCCTGAATTTTTCGCGCGGCTCAATCTCGGGATTGGCAAAGGCACGGCTCACCTCAGCATCCGGGGCAGCAGCGAAAATCTCACCCGTGGTATCGCTCACCGTGTGCCCCGGCAAAGGCGCAAGACAACTGACATAGACAGCCCGGGCAATCAGGCGCGGTCGCAGCTTTAACAGTCCGGGCAGCACCGTGCCCGCCTGCGAATGACCCACCAGCACGGCATCTGAAACGCCGGCATGGTCCATATCGCCCGCCAGTTCCTCGATAATCGCGTCGAAGCTCAGGCCAGCTGTGTCGCGCCCGCGCTTGGTGCCACAGCCCGGCACATCAAGCGCCAGGCATTTTACCGCGACGTCCGACTGCAACTTCATCGCCGCAATCGTCTCATCCCATATCCAGCTTCCCTGACCACCGCCGTGAACAAAGACGAATTCAGTCGCCTTCACTCTCTCCCAGATCCCGCTTTACCCGCGGGTCAGAGAGCAGTTTCTCTATTTTACCTGCTTCATCAAAGCTCTCGTCGGTTCGAAACTTCAGTTTCGCGGCAAATTTGAGTCCGAGACGCTTTGCCACCTCGCGCTGAAGGAACGCCGTGTTTTGCCGCAGTGCGGTGAGCACATCGTCCTCAGCTGCGCCGAGCAGCGGCTTCACAAAGACATTCGCATTGCGCAAGTCCGGGCTCATGCGCACTTCGGTGATGCTCACGGTGTGCGCGGAAAGCGTATCGTCATGGACTTCCTCGCGTGTGAGCAGCTCAGAGAGAATATGACGCACCCGCTCGCCCACCTTGAGGACGCGGACCGATCGTTGTTCAGGGGTCGATTGTTGGCGGCTCATGTGACGATATTCCCTCGACCTGTCTTGGCCACGCAGGAGTGGCACTCAACAGTCAGCTGCTTCCCATGCATCCAGCGCGGTCAGGCAGCCGGTCTATGAGGATCGGCCACAACCGGTGCCTTGTGTTTGCCGCCGCGGCGTTTGGGCATTGATTACAGGACCCGTTCGCGTTCCTCGATCTCGAAGACTTCGAGGCTGTCACCCGGCTTGATATCGTTCGTATCTTCCAGAACCACGCCGCATTCGAGACCCGAACGCACTTCGTCGACATCGTCCTTGAAGCGCCGCAACGACGCGATGGTCGTCGCAGACACAATAACGTCCTCGCGTGTGAGGCGCGCGAAAAGACCCTTGCGGATCGTGCCTTCGGTGACCAGCAGGCCAGCAGCCTTGTCTTTCTTGCCCGAGCGGAACACTTCCTTGACCTCTGCACGCCCGACAACATGTTCGATCTTCTCAGGCCCAAGCTCACCCGCCATCTCTTTGGCGATTTCCTCGGTGAGCTGGTAGATGACATCATAATACATCATCCGCGTCTTGTTCCGGGAGATCAGCTCGCGCGCTTTGGCATTGGGCCGCACGTTAAAGCCCAGGATCGGCGCCCCGGTTGCGCTGGCAAGCGCCACATCGGATTCCGTGATTGCGCCGACACCGGACTGCAATATGCGCACCTTGATGTCATCATTCGACAGATTGTTAAGCGCGGTATTGATCGCCTCGATCGAGCCCTGAACATCAGCCTTGATGACCAACGGAAACTCGATAACGTGCGCCTTTTCAGCCAATGCCGTGAACATCGTTTCGAGGTTGGCCGGGGCCGGGGCCGTACGCTTTTCAGTGGCCTGCTCCTGACGGTATTCAGCAACTTCGCGGGCGCGCTGTTCGTTTTCGACAACAGTAAGCTGGTCGCCAGCATTGGGCACTCCGCCAAGGCCGAGCACTTCAACCGGCGTCGAGGGGCCCGCTTCCTTGATCTGTTTACCCTTGTCATCGTGCAGCGCGCGCACACGGCTGCTCTCGGTGCCGACAACGAAAATATCGCCGCGCCTGAGCGTGCCTCGGTTGACCAGCACAGTAGCCAAGGGGCCTTTGCCCTTATCAAGCTTGGCTTCAATCACGGTCGCATCGGCATTACGGTCTGGATTGGCTTTCAGTTCGAGGAGTTCGGCCTGAAGCATGATCTTCTCGATAAGCTCATCGATGCCCTTGCCTGTCTTGGCCGAAACCTCGACATTCTGGACCTCACCGGACATTTCCTCGACAACGATCTCGTGTTCAAGCAAACGCTCGCGCACGCGCTGCGCATTGGCGTCGTCTTTGTCACACTTGTTGATCGCAACAATCATCGGGACGCCGGCGGCCTTGGTGTGTTTGATGGCCTCGATGGTCTGCGGCATGATCCCGTCGTCGGCGGCAACCACGAGAATGACGATATCGGTCACATTTGCGCCGCGCATCCGCATCTGCGTGAAGGCTTCGTGTCCGGGCGTATCGAGGAAAGTAAGCTTGTTCTTATCCTTCGTCGTTACTTGGTAAGCACCAATATGCTGGGTGATACCACCCGCTTCGCCTTTCACCACGTCGGTGCCGCGCAGGGCATCCAGCAGCGATGTCTTGCCGTGATCGACATGCCCCATGATGGTGACAACCGGCGGACGTTCCTTGAGTGTTTCCTCAGGATCCACATCAACCGACGTATCAAGATCGATGTCGCTTTCCGAAACCCGCTCGATACGATGGCCAAATTCCTCAACCAGCAGTTCCGCAGTATCAGCATCAATGGTCTCGGTGATGGTAACCATCATGTCCAGATTGAATAGCGCCTTGACGAGGTCGGCACCCTTTTCGCCCATGCGCTTGGCCAGTTCAGCAACCGTAATCGCCTCGGGCACAATCACATCGCGCGCATGCTTCACGCGCGGCTTCTGCTTACCGGCAAATTGCGCACGGCGTTCTTTCTCTCGTGCGCGCTTGAGAGCGGCGAGGCTCCGCGCACGGGCACCCTCGTCCTCATTAAGAGCACGCGTGACTGTCAATTTCCCGGACTGACGGCGATCGTTGCGGTCACCCCGCGAACGCTCAGACTTCTTGGATGAAGAAGAGTCCGGTCGCTTGGCACCCGCATCGGGGCGCTTGGGCTCGGGCTTTGCAACTGGCGTAAACTTGCGCGGCGCGGTGGTTTCACGCTGCGCCGCAACTGCCGGTGCATCCTCCGGGGCCGCAGGATCGCTGGCACCGGCTTTGGCCTTCGCCGCCGGCTTAACAGCATCAGCCGCCTCTGTGTCGGTCGTCGCCGTCGCTTCGGCCTCTACGTCTGCCTTGCGGTTATCGTCGGCGCGCTGGCGTTCATTCTCAACCGCTTTCTGCCGCGCCGCGACCTCGCGCTTGCTGGCATTCTCAAGCGAGGTAAGGCGTGCTTCCTCTGCCTCGCGCAGCAGGCGCGCCTGTATTTCCTGGCGAGTTTCCTTGGGCGCGGCAGCGGCCTTCTTGGCGGCGGGCGGAGCCTTCACTTCGGGCGCGGGGGCCGGCTTTTCCTGCTCGGGCTTTTCGGGCGCGGCCTCAACGGGCTGCGCCTTGCCGAGCAGTTTGCGGCGCTTCACCTCAACCACAACCTTATTGGTGCGGCCGTGGCTGAAGGTCTGCTTGACCTCACCGGCTTCGACCGACTTCTTCAGCCCAAGAGGCTTGCGGCCAAGTGTCGGTTTGTTTTCGGTCTCGCTCATACTCTGGTTTTCGCCCTTCAGTCTCAAATAGTCGTCAACGCAAGCGGTGCGGCGCCATCGCCCGTTTGCCTGATAATGTTCTTGCCGGTCGCTTCTGCCCGCCCCTGAAAATGCAGGAGGCGCTCAAGCTGCGCGGCGACTCGCTCAGCCGCTGCAGCATCGATCAACGCCAGGTGGACAACATTGTCCCGGCCCAATGCCACAGACAGAGCTGCCCGGTCCAGTGGCAAGCTTACGCCTTTGCGCCCACTTCCCTCTTCACCGGTGCCAACGCGCAGCGCCTGGTCCAGCTTTCTTGAGCCATCTTCGCTTGCATCACTTGCATGCCCCAGCCAGAAAACCCGGCCTGATCGCGCATTTTCGGCGATCCGGTCAGATCCCATAGCAAGGTTGCCCGCACGCAATTCAAGCCCCAGCCTGTCGGTGAAGGCCCGCAACAATGCCGCTTCGATCCGCCCGGAAAGATCATCGGGAAAAACCAGCGCTGTGCCGCCGAGCGATTTACCGAATGAACGGGTCAGTGCCCCTTTGAGCGTGCCATTGGCAAAGGCTTTATCAAAGTCGTTCCGGGAAACACCGATCCATGCCCCCCGCCCGGGTGCGCGCGCATGCACATCGGGAAGGACGTCCCCATCGGGTGATATGGCCAGACGGATCAATGCCTCACGCGCCGCGTTCTCGCCGGAAAGGATACATTTCCTTTCCGGGCCGGTAGCGCGATGATCCTCGCTCAGGCTCTCATTGGGAAGTGTCCGCATTGGCGGCCTCCCCATTTTCGGCGCCGTCCGCACTGTCCTCATCCTCGAACCAGTGCGCACGCGCAGCCATGATAATCTCGTTGCCCTGCTCTTCGGACAGGCCATAATCGCCAAGCACACCGCCTTTGTCTTCTTCGCGGTTGGTGCGGCGGTTAACGCTGCCATCGCGGCGGCGCTGCTCGGTCCGCTTGCGGGCAATCAGCTCGTCCGTGGCTAGATCAGCCAGATCGTCAAGCGTCTTGATCCCCCCTTTGCCAAGCGTGACAAGCATCGCTTCGTTAAGATGCGGGATTTCAGCAAGATCGTCCTCGACGCCAAGGCCGCGACGCTCTTCACGATGGGTCGCTTCACGCCGGTCGAGAGCTTCGGTGCCGCGGCTTTGCAGCTCTTCAGCGAGCTCCTCGTCAAACCCTTCGATGGAGGCGAGTTCCGCCATGTCGATATAGGCGACTTCCTCAAGCTCGGTAAAACCTTCGGCTACCAGCAACTGCGACAGAGTCTCGTCGACATCCAGCTCTTCTTCGAACATCTTCGAGCGCTCGGCGAATTCGCGCTGGCGCTTCTCCGAAGACTCGGCCTCGGTCATGATGTCGATCTGGCTGCCGGTCAGCTGGCTGGCAAGACGGACATTCTGACCACGGCGACCAATCGCAAGCGACAGCTGATCATCGGGAACGACGACCTCAATGCGATTTTCCTCCTCGTCAATCACGACGCGGCTAACCGTTGCTGGCTGCAGCGCGTTGACGACAAAAGTCGCAGTGTCCTCGCTCCAGGGAATGATATCGATCTTCTCGCCCTGCATTTCCTGCACGACGGCCTGCACGCGGCTGCCCTTCATGCCAACGCAGGCGCCAACCGGATCGATAGAACTGTCGTGGCTGATCACGCCAATCTTGGCACGGCTGCCCGGATCGCGGGCAGCGGCCTTGATCTCAATGATCCCGTCATAGACTTCGGGCACTTCCTGCGCGAACAGCTTGCGCATGAAATCAGGATGGGCGCGGCTGAGGAAAATCTGCGGGCCGCGGTTCTGGCGTTCCACTTTCGTGATGATCGCACGCACGCGCTCACCGACGCGCGCCGCTTCGCGCGGGATCTGCTGATCGCGCCGAATGACGCCCTCTGCCCGGCCGAGGTTTACAATCACGTGGCCGAATTCGACCGACTTGATCACCCCGGTGATGATCTCGTGGGCACGGTCCTTAAATTCCTCAAACTGCCGTTCACGCTCAGCATCGCGGACTTTCTGGAAGATAACCTGCTTGGCGCTCTGCGCATCGATACGCCCCAGATCGACAGGCGGCAGCGGATCGACGATGAAATCGCCAAGCTTCGAGCCCGGCTCAAGCTTTTCGGCCTGTTTCAGATCGACCTGCTTGAAGTAATCCTCAACCTCCTCGACCACTTCAACCACACGCCACAGGCGTAGCTCGCCGGTTTTGGAATCCAGCTTGGCGCGAATGTCGTTTTCCGCGCCGTAGCGATTGCGCGCGGACTTCTGGATCGCCTCTTCCATCGCCTCAATGACGATCGACTTGTCGATCATCTTCTCGGTCGCAACGGAATTTGCAATCGCGATGAGCTCGGCGCGGTTTGCGGAAATCGCACTGGCCATGGGCTTAGTCTTCCTGTTCTTCGACGACGTCCTCGACGCCGCTGGTGTCAATGGGGCGGGTGGCCGCAATCAGCCTGTCGGTCAAGAGAAGCTTTGCGGAATGAATCTGATCCAGGGGCAGGCTGAGACGGCCGGACTTTGTATCATCGAGCAGCACCATATCGCCTTCGATGCCGGCAATGTCGCCCCTCAATGACTTGCGGTTACCATCAACCGGCTCGATAAGTGCAATCTTCGCCTCATGCCCCGCCCAGTTGGCAAAATCCTTCGGGCGAGTCAGCGGCCTATCAATACCGGGAGAGGAAACTTCCAGCCGATAGGCCTCATCGATCAGCACTTCTCCGCGCTCTTCCAATTCGTCCATCCGGTCCGAAATGCGGCGCGAAAGCTCGGCACAGTCATCGAGGACCAGCTGCCCGGTCTCGGGACGTTCGGCCATGATCTGCAGCGCGTTTTCGCCTTCGCCCGCCTCCGCACCGATGACCTTGACGCGCACGAGATCGAAACCGAGGGCAATGACCTCGGGTTCAACAATCTCGGTAAGGCGCGCAATATCTGCCATTCGTACTCACAATTGCCATGCGGCCTGCGGTGATCGCGGGAACCAGACCGGACATAGGAAAATTCGGCCGGCCCCCGGAGGCGCCAGCACCAGACTTTGCAATCGACAATGTCAGGATGAGCGCCGGTTAACCGAAGCACTGCCGATTTGCAAGCTAAAGGCGCACTCTTTGCTGATCTACTGGATAGCCTGGGACCGAGCGCGCGGCTCCGCCATTGCCGAACCACACGGCTTTGCGTGCGCGGCGATCTGCGACAGAGGATACACCGGCAGCGGGTCAACCTGCTCTATGGCGAGCGGCGCGGAATTCAGCCTTATCAAGATTCAGTACAAGCTGAAGCCGGTCATACCTTTTACAAGGGTTCCGCCAATAAGGCTTGGCGAAGGCTGGCAGATATATCTGCCAGCCCAAGCACCTGAAACGAGGCAAGCCGCTAACCAGCGGCCTGCCTCGAAACGATCAGGTGCAATATTGAGGACTGACGGTTGTTAGCCGGCCAACCAGCCGTGATGAGCAAAGGCTACAATCGTAAACGCAATAATAGCAACAACGCCAATTTTATACTGAGTTACAGATTTGACAATCTTTTCCAAATTAGCCTCCCTAAATTAGGCGCTTATAAATAGATAATCTTGGTGAATTTTCTATTAATGCAAATATCGTTATTATATGGTCAAGCACTTGATCTAAAATTTAGACTCCAAGTGCCTCAGTTATTTCTGTTGGCCTCGGCAAAGGCTTCGTTGGTCTTGTCAAAATTACCAACCGCGTCCTTACCCAATTTAACCGGGTTCAGGTCCTTGTCGCCAAGGAATGTTTCAGCCGCATACTCGCCCGCAGCATTGGCCGCATCGCCAAGCTTTGCAACAACCCCGCCGTCGGACTTGGGAGCGCTGGCCTGCACCGGAGCGCCTTTGGCCCAGGGGCTCGCGGGCCCTGCCGATTCGTCGGGACCGTCATTGGAAAACACGAAGACAGCAAAAGCTATCACGGCAACAATTCCGATCTTGTGGCGAAATAACGCTCCGGCAAACTTGAACACAATGACCTCCCTTTTGGTGTGACGTGTGATTAGCCACACATGGTTGCAGTCCAGTTAACAATGAATCTTTGCCATATCGTCCGCAAAGGCCGCTTGGACACATTCCGCACAGCCTTGTGCGCACCAATGCCTTGTGCTCGCCTGTGCATTGCTTAAATGCCGGTCATGCGCAGCTTTGACGATATCCGCGAAGAATATGAGTTCCTTGATGGCGACGAACGCTATCGCCTGCTGATCGAGTTGGGGCGTGAGCTTGACCCCATGCCCGATGCGCTCAAAACTGACGCCACCAAGGTGCGGGGTTGCTCAGCAAGCGTTTGGGTCTATCCGACACGCGCTGATGACGGGACACTCCATTTTCTGGCGGACAGCAATGCCGCGATTACCAAGGGAATTGTCACATTGGTGCTTTCAGCAGTTCAGGACAAACCCGCTCAGGAAGTAGCCAGGACCGATATTGCGGCACGCCTTGAACCTTTCGACCTGAAGAACCAGCTTTCCTCCAACCGGACCCAGGGCGTGCCGAACATGATATCGCTGATCCGCACGACGGCAGCCCGCTATGCCACTGACTGAGGCACGGCAAGCCGGATGAAACGCCCAATCTTCTTCGGCCTTGGCATGCTGTTCGTCGGTCTCGGCGCGATCGGCGCCCTGCTGCCGATTTTGCCCACCGTCCCCTTCCTTATCCTGGCAGCATTCTGCTTTGCCCGCAGCAATCCAGCATTGGCCGATCGCCTCCATAACCACCCGCATTACGGCGCACCGCTGCGCGATTGGCGAGACCGCAGGGCGATTGGGCGAAAAGCCAAGTATACAGCCATCGGAGCCATGACCATCGGCGTGGGCTTCACGTGGTTCACAATCGGTTGGCCCTGGGTGCTGATTTCGCTGGGAATACTCTTGGTTGTCGGCCCCTGGATCTGGTCCCGGTCCGAATAGCAGCCCCGAATAGCGGCCCCGAATACCAGCCCCGAATACCAGCACAGCGCGCAAACCCCTCACGATGTGATAAAAATCACCGGAAGGCTGTGCTGCTTCGCACAGAATTGCAGGCCCAGCGCGGGTAAACACGGCTCAACAGCGGCACTTTACCGAGGCTCAATCGGGATCTGCCGCACCAAAGGAGCCATGACCCATGCACAGCCTCGTTTACGCCAGAAGCCGCCCCCACGAATCCATCCTGCCTCGCCCCCATCGCGATGCGCACCAGCGTTACCTCTCCTATGGCCCGGTTCTTCCCATGGACCAGCCAGGCTGGCTGCGCCGCGTATTCGGCTGGCGCTGAACAGCGCGGCCGAACGGGCCGGGATCACACCCGAGGCGGGGCCTTTCGGCCCTTCGGGCACCGCCATCGCTGCGGTCCCGGCCCGAGATCTTCATGCCGAACAACACGGCAACCAATTCCGCGAGTCATTCCTAAACCCCGTTCTGCTTAGATGTTTCGCGGAGACATCACTAAAAAAGCGCAGACTTTGCGCACTCGGGAAATTTCGTGATGGCAACAATCAAGGCCCTGATACCGGGACTTATCCTGACGCTGGTCTTGTCCGGCATACTTTACAGTGCCGGAACCCGCGGCGGCGTTCTTGCGTTGCAGCAGACCACGCTGGTGGACAACAACATTACCTGGTCGTGGCCCATTTTCATCGTCACTTTTGGCCTCGCCAGAGCTCTGATCTGGATGATGGAAGTCTAAGAATATGATGATGAAAGTCTATTCCAGCCCGCCTCGCCAAGAACAGTCCTGAAACAAAAAAGGGCGGCCGGTTGCCCGGCCGCCCAGCACCCCCAAGGGAGGGAGGGTGATTTGAATCTGATCTGGAGCCGATCGCCCACGCCCTGAAGACACGCCCTGAAGAAGGGAAATGATGGCAATGGTGATCTGCGCCGCGATAAAGCCGTATTCGATGGCTCGTGCGCCAGTTTCATCGCGCCAGTTTCATCGCAAAGCGGCTTAACCGATGAAACGCATGAATTGTCTCCAGGTCTGTCGTCTCCCGTCCGCTTGGTTCATTACTGCTTTTTTGCAGGTTGCGCCCCTGATAAGTGCGCGAAGTTAAGCATGGCTGTGCCAACGCGGGTAACATGCGTAGCTAACTCAGAATTTACCGAGAGCGCCGCCTGATCGCCTTTCAGATTGGACCGCGATAAAGGCGGCAAACACGGTCGGGGAGCGGCGAATGCGGACATAAGCCTGAGCAGGGCACCGGCCAGAGAATCCACCAACCCCGCTTGCAATCCGCGTTGGCAAGCTTAAGTCGCGCGCATGACCGAAAACCCGCGCACCCTTTATGAAAAGATCTGGGACGCCCATGTCGTCGACAGGCAGGAAGACGGCACTTGCCTGGTCTATATCGACCGGCATCTCGTCCACGAAGTGACCAGCCCGCAGGCCTTCGAGGGTTTGCGCGTTGCAGGACGCAAAGTCCGGCGGCCGGACCTGACGCTTGCGGTTCCCGATCATAACCTGCCCACCACCGCCCGGATCGACGCCGACGGCAAGGAATTGCCGATTGCCGATCCGCAAAGTGCGCAGCAGCTATCCGCACTGAAGGCCAACGCGCCCGATTTCGGCATCCGCTACATCGACGCGACCGACCGCGAACAGGGCATTGTTCATGTCGTCGGCCCGGAACAGGGCTTTTCGCTACCCGGCGCCACAATTGTGTGCGGCGATAGCCATACCGCCTGCCACGGCGGCATCGGCGCACTGGCCTTTGGCATCGGCACAACCGAAGTCGAACATGTGCTTGCCTCGCAGACGCTGCTCCTGCGCCAGTCGAAAACGATGGAAGTGCGTGTCGACGGAGATCTATCGCCCGGGGTCACGCCCAAGGATCTGATCCTGCACATCGTCGGTGTGATCGGGACGGCAGGCGGCACTGGTTATGTGATCGAATATCGCGGTTCTGTCTTCGAAAAGATGAGCGTCGAAGGCCGGCTGACGGTGTGCAACATGTCTATCGAGGGCGGCGCACGCGCCGGCATTGTCGCGCCGGACGAAACGACCTTCGAATATCTCAAGGGCCGCCCTTATGCGCCGAAGGGCGAAGACTGGGACAAGGCCATCGCCTGGTGGAAGAGCATTGCTACCGATCCCGGCGCATCTTTTGACAAATCAGTGGTAATTGATGCGGCCGATATCCAGCCTACGGTGACTTGGGGCACAAGCCCGGAAGATACTGTCGCCATCGGCGGCGTGGTTCCATCTCCAGAAAGCTTTGCCGATGCATCCAAACAGCAGGCGGCCAAAGTCAGTCTGGAATATATGGGGCTGGAACCGGGAACGAAGCTGACCGATGTCGAAGTGGAGAATATCTTCATCGGCAGCTGCACCAACAGCCGTATCGAGGATATCCGCGCAGCGGCCAAAGTGCTCAAGGGGCGCAAGAAGGCTGCTAATGTTAAATGGGCGATCGTTGTGCCCGGCTCAGGCCTTGTAAAACAGCAGGCCGAGGCCGAAGGGCTCGATCGGATCATTACCGATGCCGGGCTGGAATGGCGTGAACCGGGCTGCTCTGCCTGCCTTGCCATGAACCCGGACAAGGTGCCTGCTGGTGAGCGCTGCGCCTCGACCAGCAACCGCAATTTTACCGGGCGTCAGGGCCCCGGATCAAGAACGCACCTGATGTCTCCTGCCATGGCCGCTGCAGTGGCAATCACCGGCAGGTTGACCGACGTCCGTGATTTGGTGGAGATACAAGCATGAGCGACAAATCCGATAGCAACTGGAAGACCAAGGCCGCCGTCGCAACCGGGGCCGCCGTGGGTTCGGCCGCGATTGCCGCTGCACTGCTGTGGGTGAAGAAACGCAGTGACAAGGCGAATGAGCAAGACCAGCCAGCCCACCCTGAAGATGCGCCGGAGACCGATTGATGGAACCGATCAGTCATGTGAACGGCGCAGCGATCCCTTTCGGGCGCAAGAATGTTGATACCGACGTCATCATTCCTGCCCACTGGCTAAAGACAATCAGCCGCGAAGGGCTGGGTCAGGGCGCATTCGAGGCGGTGAAGACAGAAGACGGCAATGTCTTCGTCGACCCGCAATATGAAGGTGCGCCGATCCTTATCGCGGGAGACAATTTCGGCTGCGGTTCAAGCCGCGAGCACGCCGCATGGGCCTTGCTAGACATGGGCCTGAAATGCGTCATCGCCCCAAGCTTTTCGGATATTTTCTCAGGAAATGCGTTCAAGAACGGCATTCTGACCGTTGCCTTGCCGCAAGAAGCGATCGACCGCCTGATGGAAGTTGCGCAGACCGATCCCATCGACGTTGATCTTGAAACGCAAACGGTGACCACGCCGTTCCAGGACCGGTACGCTTTCGAGATTGATTCTTTCCGCAAGCATTGCCTGCTTAACGGGCTGGATGAAGTCGGGCTGACTTTAGGGAAAGTTGGCAAGATCGCCGAATATGAGGACAAGGCCGCATCCGGGCTGCCGTTCCTCGCAAAAACCGTGGCCAGTGCCGCCTGATCGGCCCAAACGGGATTGAAAGCAAAGGGGCGGCGCTCTATCGCCCCATCAAGTATCCAGCAAGGGGTTCCGCCATGACCAGTTTTGAAGATCGCGAGCGCGGCGAAGAAGCGAAGTTCGCGCACGACGAGGAAGTTATGTTCCGTATCCAGGCCCGCCGCAATCGGCTGCTGGGTGAATGGGCCGCCATCAAGATGGGGCTGTCACAGGCCGAGGCTGATGCTTACTCCAAAAGCGTAGTCCAGGCTGATTTCGAGGAAGCCGGCGATGAGGATGTCATCCGCAAGCTGTTGGGCGACCTTACCTCTGCCGGGATCGAGACCAGCGATGCTGAAGTCCGCACCGCGCTGGAAGAAAAACAGGTTGAAGCACGGCGCGCGCTGATGGGCGAAGCCTGAAACAGGAACGATAATCATGGCAATGGCAGCTGACGATATCGAATCAATGATCCGCACCGCCCTGCCCGATGCGCAAGTGACGATCACGGATCTTGCCGGCGATGGCGATCACTATTCCGCGCATGTCGTCTCGGCGGCTTTCTCCGGTAAGACCCGCGTGGCACAGCACAAGATGGTCTATGAAGCACTGGGCGGGCGCATGGGCGGTGAACTTCATGCCTTGCAACTGACCACTGCCGTTCCCAATTGAGTGCAGGTTAGCGGCCGCAGACCAAATTCGTTACGCAAGGCCAGATTATTTCCTGAAGGGATGCTTCTGAATGTCCGACACCAACAGCCGCATCGGTGAGATTGTCAAAGACAACGATGTTGTCCTGTTCATGAAAGGCAGCCCGCTTTTCCCGCAATGTGGTTTTTCCAGCCGCGCGATAGCAATCCTTGATCATCTTGGCGTCACTTATGAAAGCATCGATGTGTTGCAGGATCAGGAAATCCGTCAGGGCATCAAGAGCTACTCGGATTGGCCAACGATCCCCCAGCTTTATATCAAGGGTGAATTCGTGGGCGGAAGCGACATCATGATGGAAATGTTCGAAGCTGGCGAATTGCATCAGATGGTCAGCGACGCGAACATCCCCACCAGCAGCTAACGCTCCGCCTTTTCGTTCAGTTTCCGATCCGGTCGATCCGCCATCGAGTGCGGTCCTGCGGCCCTGTTGCACATCTGCGTCCAGATGTTTCCTGCAATGCCGATTCGCGAATGGGTCGCGCTGGCTTGTGCGCCGGCCCGGTGAGCCGCAGATTGTTCTGATTTATTGGTAAGAGGGTCTCGGGGAGGCAGGGCCGTGGAGACTTCGGCCCCGCCTCGTTTCGAGACTACCTTGGGGTAGGCCATACTATATGCACATCCCGTGCCAATTTTCATAACTATCTATTATACAGCACTTTTCTATATTCTTCGCCTGGACGGAAATCAGTAAGTGTAAAACGTCCCGACAGCCCATTGACCATTCGCCCCGGATCGGCAGACACTTTATCTGCTTGATTCATTGCAAGGCGCGCGCAAGGAAATAGGCATGGACAGCAATTACCCACCAACCGGCCCGATGACGCCCGACGGCCCCAAAGTGGTTCCGGCCGCCACAATCATTATTCTTCGCAAGGGAAGCGAGGCCGACACTCCCGAATTTCTGATGGTCCAGCGCGCCAAGGAGATGCGCTTTGCCGGAGGGGCCGCGGTATTTCCCGGCGGACGGATCGATCCCTCGGACAGGGAACTTGCCCTGCGCCTTGCTCCGGACGATGATCATGAGATCATTTCGGCGAAGATCGGCGGCATTCGCGAAACTTTGGAAGAGACCGGGCTGATGATCGCGACCCGCCAGTCCATTTCGATTGAACAGGCAGCCTCTGCGCGCGCCATGCTGCTAGAAACGGAAGACCTCGCGCCGGTTCTCGATCACTTCGGCTGGCAACTCGACCTAGATTCCGTAGTATAT
>JAHRVR010000179.1 GCA_019090585.1 Sphingomonadaceae bacterium | reverse complement strand
TGGGCATCCTGAAGACGGCCGAGCGTTTCGACTTCTATTGGCGTGTGGCTTACGGTCTTTAACAGCGCCTTGTGATTGTAAACGTCGCATTCAAGCGGCGCGATGTTGAAATCCCCGACCAGCAGCGTCGGGCGATCGATCTTTTCAGACCAGCGGGTCATACGCTCCAGAAAATCGAGCTTCTGCCCGAATTTGGGATTGACCGCACGATCGGCCACGTCCCCGCCCGCGGGTATATAGACGTTTTCCAGAACGAGGCCCTGTCCCGCCCCCTGCAGCTCAACCCCGACATGGCGGGCCTCACCATTAGCCTGCCAGTCATATCGGCTGACCTCACGCAACGGGACGCGGCTGACCGTAGCGACACCGTGATAGCCCTTCTGGCCGTGCACCGCGTGATGCACATAGCCCAGCTTATCGAACGCATCGCGCGGGAATGTCTCTTCGACCGTCTTTATCTCCTGCAGACACAGGACGTCGGGCGCATGGTCTGCAAGGAAGCGTTCGACCTGCGGCATGCGCAAGCGCACGGAATTTATGTTCCAGGATGCGATTTTCACCATGGCGGAGCCTTAGGTGCGTTGGACGGTATTTTCCAGCCTCACCGCAGGAAACAACGCCATGTGTCCGATCCGAAATTACTCCAGAGGGACAATTTCAGCTTCGCAGGGGCGCACTGGCACCGATTTTCGAATTCAGACTTAAACGAATAAAACCCCCGCCCCGGGAGGGTGTTGGGGCGAGGGTTCCGTTTCAGCGTTCGTCACGCTTTCACCAAAGCTGCCAACCAGGAGGCACGGGCAACAGGGGGGAAACCCGCCTCAGGCCGCTTTGGTGAGATTCAATATAGGGCAGATCAGCTTGCTGCCAAGTGAACAAAAGGCGGCCACATGTCGCAGTTTGTCGCAAGGCCAGCACGTGCTGCGCCAGCCCGTTTCTGGCTATCGACGAACCTTCGGGCGCGGGTCTCTCCACCGGAATGTCCTGTTCGGCACGGCAAGCCCATAGCGGTGATTTGCAAGGCGGATGGTTGTGCGCTTGTTCTGCGAATCGAGCGAAACCCAGCTGACCAGTTCAAGGCCGCCCGGCGCGCTCGCATCACGCACGAAGATCAGCGTGATCACGCCATATTCGGGGTGTTTGGTATCGCGCACTTCAACACTGAGGACATCGGGATTCGCTGTCGGCTTGAGTGTGCCATATCGCTTCAGGTCACGGCTGGGATCGAGCAGTGCGCCAAGCGGGCTGTTCCTGATCGGCCAGCGCTGAACCTGGCGAACATCATAATCGACCATGGTCAGCGACTTGCCATCCCCAACAATCAGCATGTTGACCGAATCGTCGTATTCAAAGCGGATCCGCCCCGGACGCTTCAGGGTCAGTTCCCCGCGCACCATCTGGCCGCTCCGGTCTGCCTGAGTGAAATCGGCCTTGAGCGTGGAAATGCTGCGAAGCGCGAGAACCGCCTGGTCAAGCCGTGCCGAATCGCTTTCAGCCTGCGCCGGTGCAGCAAGCGATGGCATGGACACAGCAACAGCCGCGCAGCCCAGGGCAAGCGCAGCGGTCATCTTGTTGAAGATCATATACATTCGGTTCATGCCCTCCCGATATGGATGCGGCCTTGAACCAATAGTGAACCCGATTGGTTCTGTAAGGGTCTGATGCGAAATTCGCTTCCAGCCCTCTCCCCCGTCCAGCGGCCCAATACCATTATACCCTATCGGGTGGCTGGGCGGGGGAGAGGGCTGGCAATGCACATACGAAACACCGCTATCGGCGGTGTGCCGTCAGACACCAAGGCGCAGCTTACTTGATCTTGGCTTCTTTGAACTCGACGTGCTTGCGCACGACCGGGTCATACTTACGAAAGCTCATCTTCTCGGTCAGGTTCCGTGGGTTCTTCTTTGTGACATAAAAGAACCCGGTATCCGCAGTGGAAACCAGCTTGATCTTTACAGTTGCGGACTTCGCCATGGCGTATTCCTAATTCTATCCGGCAGAACCGGCTCTTCCCGAACAGGGACACCGGCTGCAATCTCATCAAAAACAAGCAGAGCGGCGAAAGCTCGCCGCTCCTTCAAGGTTGCGGCCCTTGGGCCACGACCCGCCCAAAGTCAAGGTGAAGTGACGGCCAAGATTTAGAAAAGCACCAGCAAAGCGCAGCCCAGCGCCACGCGATAGATTACGAATACCAGCATCGACGCGCGCTGCAAAAATTTCATCAAAAAGGCCATAGTCGCAAACGCGGCAACGAAAGTCATGGCGCCGGTAAGAATCGCGTCCCACTGCATCTGCGCCGATGCCTCGGCAAGATCGAACGCGGCTAACAACCCTGCACCGGCCACGGCTGGAATCGCCAGCAGAAAGGAGAACCGCGCCGCCTCCACCCGCTCATAACCAAGGAATCGCGCCGCCGTCATCGTTACGCCCGATCGGCTGGTGCCGGGAATCAGCGCCAGTGCCTGCGCCAGTCCGACGATGATCGCATCGCGCAAGGTCAGATCTTCATAGCGCTTGTCCTGACGCCCCCATTTGTCAGCAACAAACAGCAGCAGTCCGTAAATGATCAGATTGGCCGCAACGAGATCTGTGACCCGAAAGCCTTCAAGATAGCCGCCCAGCTTCAGAAAGAGCCCGGCCAGCAGCGCAGGAATGGTCCCGATCACTACCCACAGGAACAGCCATTTCTGGTCCCCCGCCTTGCCAATGCCAATCGCAGAAAAACCGCCCCGGGCCAGCCCCGCGACATCTTTGAAGAAATAGATGATGATCGCCAGCAGCGACCCGATGTGAACCGAAACATCGATCAGCGGCCCCTGATCGGGCAAACTGGTGAGGTAGGGTATCAGGATCAGGTGGCCCGACGAGGAAACGGGCAGGAATTCGGTGATTCCCTGCACCACGGCGATCAGCAACTGCTGGATGAAAGTCATAGAGATTCAAATCCCATGCCGATGCGCGGGTTTTGCCTTCACTCCCGGCCCGGCCAAGTCAAGCGGAGGCGCGCGCGCCGCGCGAAATTTTCACCAGATGCGCAAGCGCTTGTTCGGCGGAAGGTACAGTGCATCGCCCGGTTTGACATCGAATGCCCGATACCACTCCTCGAAATTCCGCACGATGCCGTTAACCCGGTATTTCGGCGGCGAGTGCGGATCGGTAACAAGATACTGCCGCGCCAGTTCATCGCGCGATTTGCCCCGCCAGACTTGCGCCCAGGCCAGAAAGAATCGCTGATCCCCGGTAAATCCGTCGATAACCGGAGCCTGCTTACCGCCAAGCGACAGCCTGTAAGCGCGATAGGCAAGGCTGAGTCCGCCCAGATCGCCGATATTCTCCCCCAGAGTCAGTTCGCCATCAACGCAGGTCTTGCCATCGTCCAGCGGACAAAAGGTGTTGTACTGAGCCACGAGCTGTTCCTGCAGCGCCTCGAAATTCGCCTTGTCCTGGCTGGTCCACCAATCGCGTAAATTGCCGTCACCGTCTGACTTTGCACCCTGATCGTCGAATCCATGGCCCATTTCATGACCGATAACCGCGCCAATCGCACCGTAGTTCACCGCCGGATCGGCTTCGAGATTGAAGAAGGGCGGCTGCAGGATCGCAGCTGGAAAGACGATCTCGTTGAATGTCGGATAGTAATAAGCATTCACCGTATGCGGGAACATGAACCATTCTGACCGGTCAACCGGCTTTCCAAGCCGGCTTACCATGAACTCCAGGCCCCACTTGCTGGCGGCCAGATCGTTGGCCAGTGCATCGCCTGAACTGATTTCCAGACCTTCATAGGCCCTGTATTTGTCCGGCGCGCCGATTTTGGGCGTAAAGGCATCAAGCTTCAACTTCGCCTCGGCCCGCGTATCGGAACCCATCCAGCTCAGCTCTTCCAGATTGGCCGCCATGGCGCTTCGCAAGTTGCCCACCAGCTCTTCCATCGCGGCCTTTTCAGCCGGAGGGTAATAACGCTGTGCGTAAATCTTGCCGAGAAGATCGCCCACTTGCCCTTCAACTGCATCGATTCCGCGCTTCCAGCGCTGACGCTGCTTGGGCTGCCCGCGCAGCTGCGTGCCATAAAAGGCAAAGCTCTCGTCATAGATCTCACCGGGCAGGACATCGGCATGGTCCGACAGGAAATGGGCCGCCAGATAGGCCTGCCAGCTCGAGAGCGGAACCTGACCAATCAGTTCGACCGCCGCCGGAACCCCGCCGCCGATCTTTGCCGCGGCCTCATCATGCGTAATTTCGGCCGCCTGCAGTTCGTCCTGTGTCGGGGGCAGCTGTGCGACAATCACTGCACTCGCATGACCAAGGCCCGCAGATGACAGGAATGCGCGCAACCTCCCGTCCGGGTCGATCTCAGGCAGATCCGCCATCGCAAGTTTGTTGTAGACCAGATCGCGATTGCGCTGGATCCTGCGATCCCACATTTCCTGCGCCATGCGCAGTTCGACAGAATAGACGGCATGAGCGGCGGCCTTCGGGTCCGCATAACCCAGCTTTCCCATCAGGAATGTGAGATATTCCTGATATTTCTCGCGAGTCTCGATGTGGTCCTCGTCGCGCGACAGATAGTATTCGCGGTCCGGCATACCAAGGCCGGACTGGCCAATATAGAGCGCGTAACGATCACTCTGCTTCTCATCAGCATCCACCCACAGGCCAACCGGAGAGGCATAGCCCGGCGAAGCGAAGATCGCGGCCAGATCGTCCGTCGATTTGGCGGCATAAATGCGTTTGAGATAGGGCCGGGCCGGGGCCAGACCGGCGGCATCGATCGCGGGTTGATCCATAAAGGCGCTATAACCAGCGGCAATACGGGCCTCGTCTGACCCATCGGGATGTTCGCTGGCGACAAGCCCGTCCAGGATACCTTTCAGCCGATCCTGCGACTGATCGCCCAGGCTTATGAACGCACCGATCCGGGACTTGTCCTCCGGCATCTCGACCGTGTCGTTCCAGATTCCATTGGCATAGCGATCGAAATCGTCTCCGGGCGCTGCCTTCGCGTCGATCCACCGCGTCTGGACGCCGAAACTGCCCCAGTCGCCCGCATCGCTTGCCAGAGCCGGAACCGGGCTAATGGAAAAGATCAGGAACGGTGTGGCTGCAAGCAATGCCTTCTTGCAGTAACGGAATCGCTGCATCAAAACTCCTTGGCTCGGCTCAGATCGGACAGGGACATGTGCAACTCCTAACCCGAAAAAGTTTGCCCATTGGTGAATATGGCCCCTGCGCCCACACCCGCGCGCCTCATGCCGCCGATACCGGCGAGGGCACATCGAATTGCAGGGAAGCCAGACGCGCATAAAGACCGCCAGCTGCACTCAACGTATCATGCGAACCTTCCTCAACGATCCGCCCTTCGTCCATCACCACAATACGATCCGCCTTGCGAACGGTGGCAAGCCGATGGGCAATGACGAGCGTCGTTCGGTTTTCCATCAGCCGCTCAAGCGCGTCCTGCACCAGCCGTTCACTTTCAGCATCCAGTGCGCTCGTCGCCTCGTCGAGCAAAAGCACGGGCGCATCGCGCAGCAATGCGCGGGCAATCGCTATGCGCTGGCGCTGACCGCCGGAAAGCCGGGCACGTCCTCACCCAGAAAAGTGTCGAGGCCCTCAGGCAGGCTGCGCAGGAAGCCCTCCGCATTGGCAGCACGGGCTGCATCCCAAATCTGCTCATCGCTTGCGTCCCAATTGCCATAGCGCAGATTGTCGCGGGCATCGGCGGCAAACAATACGCCCTCTTGCGGAACGAGGGCGATGCGCCGCCGGATTTCGGCAGGATCGGCCGAACCGAGCGGAACACCGTCGAGCTTTATCGAGCCGGATTGCGGATCGTAAAAACGTTCGGCAAGCTGGAACAGTGTCGACTTTCCCGCGCCTGAGGGACCGACGATGGCCACTGTCTCGCCCGGTTCAACTTTCAAGCTGAAATCCGCAAGCGCTGCCACTTCCAGCCGGGATGGGTAACGGAAAGTGACCTTCTCGAAGGAAATCTGGCCGCGCGGCGGCTCGGGCAGCGTGACCGGGCGCGGTGGCGGCGCGATCACGGGGCGTTCGTTCAGTAATTCGCTAAGACGGCTGGCAGCGCCAGCGCCGCGCACGAGATCGCCATAGACCTCTGTCAGCGCCCCGAAAGCGCCCGCAACAAGCCCGCCGGTGATGACAAAAGCAGCAATCGTGCCCCCGGTGATCGTGCCACGCGCAACGCCAAGCGCGCCCTGCCACATCAGAAGAGTGATCGCGCCAAACACCATCATGATCACAATCGCGGTCATGATTGCGCGTATCGAGATGCGGCGCTTGGCGGTGTCGAAAGTCTGCTCAACAGCGTGCGAGAAGCGCTGCGCCTCCCGGCTTTCCTGGTTGAATGCCTGGACGATTCTCAGCGCACCAAGCACCTCTGACGTCAATGCGCCGATATTTGCCACCCGGTCCTGGCTGGTGCGCGAAACATTGCGCAGCCGGCGGCCGAAGAAAACCAGCGGCAGAACCACCGCAGGAATCCCCAGCACCAGAACGAGTGTCAGCATTGGCGCCAGCGCGAAAAGATAAATCGTTCCGCCAACCGCCATAATGATATTGCGCAAAGCGACCGAGACAGTGGTCCCCACCACCTGCTCGATAATCGCGGTATCCGCGGTCATGCGCGACGAAATCTCTTTCGGGCTGTTCGATTCGAAAAAACTTGGAGAAAGCCGCAGCAGATTGCGGTGAACACCCAGCCTGATATCGGCAACCACCCTCTCACCCAGCCACGAGACCGAATAGAAACGCACCGCCGTGCCCGCCGCCAGCACCGCAACGATCATCAAGAGATACTGGAACCAGCGTCCGATGTCCTCGGGATTGCCGCCGCCCGCAAAACCATAATCAATTATCAGGCGAAAACCCGCCGGAATCGCCAGTGTTGCAAGAGCCGTGACGATTAGCGCGGCACCTGCCGTTGCCACTCGCCCCGGATAAGCAGCGGCGGCAGTAAAGACCATGCGCAGCGGACCCAGGTTGCGTGCTGGCTGCGCATCCTGCACGGGGCTGGCATCTGCCTCGCCGTCATGATCCTCAATGGTCGGTTCCAGCGCCTGCGGTTCAATTGCATCGTTAGCATCCATTGCGCGCCCTTACAGGCACACGGCGCCAAGTGAAAGCATGACAACAATCACTCGTTGGCAGTCCGCAATTATTGCGAGATCTCCAAATGGTGCATTGCACAAGAAGCAATTAGCCCCCAAGAAAGGGGGGCTTGAACCGACATGTCCGGGCAATAGCCGTCCGGGCAGAAGGAGACTGCGAGTGCTTTACAACGCCTATGAACTGCAGCGCACAATGCTGAGCGGCGCAGCCAGCTGGGCGTCGATCACATCGGAAGCACTCTCGAATCCGGCGCTTGGTGCCGGATATTTCGGCATGGGGACGGTCATGGCTTCTGCGCTGGACGTTTTTGCCCATGCCGCGGCACCGCGCGGCAAGCCGGCGTTTGGCATCGAAACAATCACTGTGGACGGAACCGCCCATTCGGTCACCCAATCGACCGTTCTTCACAAGCCTTTCGCAAATCTGCTGCGCTTCAGCCATGAGGGTCTGGCTGACGACGCCCCCAGACTGCTGATCGTTGCGCCGATGAGCGGCCACTATGCGACGCTGCTTCGCGGGACGGTTGCGCGGATGCTCGAAAGAGCAGTGGTCTATGTGACGGATTGGGCCGATGCGAAGATGGTTCCGCTTGAGGCTGGCCACTTTGATCTCGATGATTACATCGATTATATAATTGATTTTTTTGATTTTATTGGGCCAGGAACCCATGCGCTCGCGGTATGCCAGCCTTCTGTCCCCACACTTGCCGCCACCGCGGTGATGGCCGGGGACGGCAATCCCAACCGACCCGCCACGCTGACCATGATGGGCGGCCCGATCGAC
>JAHRVR010000006.1 GCA_019090585.1 Sphingomonadaceae bacterium | reverse complement strand
CCTTCGCCCAGCTTGCAGAAGCCCATTTCCTCAAGATTGCGGGCAACGGTGACGGCAAAGCAATCGTAAAGGCCGGCCACGTCGATATCGTAATGGGTGATCCCGGCCATGTCGAAAGCGATTTCGGTGCTGCGCTTTACCGCCGCGCCTTCGGGGTTGTTCCAGGGTGCGGTGATCGTCTGGTAGCCATCGGTATGAGTGGCTTCGGCACCGCCGAGAATCCAGACCGGGTCCGTCTTGCAATCGCGGGCAATTTCTTTCGATGTCACCACCATGGCATAGCCGCCATCGTTATCGAGCGGACATTCGAACAAGTGCAGCGGGCTGGCGATCATCCGGGAATTGTAGACATCCTCGATGGTGATCGGACCGCGCGAGCCCATCAGCGAATCGGGCTTCAGCATGGCGTTTTCGCGCATCTTGCAGGGATACTGCGCGAAGATGTCGCGATCGCATCCGAATTCATGGAGATAGAGCTGAGTCCACAATGCGTACCACACCGACATGTAACAGCCGTGGACCATGAACATCCAGTCTTCGACGCGCGGCGCTTTGTCCGGCATCTTGATCTGGCGTGGGCCGTTGGGGTTATTTGCGTTGGCGAAAAAGATCACCACGACATTGGCCATGCCCGATTCGATCGCCACCGCCGCTTTCGCGACCGCGGAGGACCCATTGCCTACACCCATATAGCTGATCGGGCGGCCGCCAAGTTGTTCGGCCCACTGCATATGGAGGTTGAGGGGGGTGTTATAGGCCATCGGGATAAGGCCATCGACTTGCGTGGGCGACAGGCCGGCCTCATCAAGCGCGCCCTTGATCGCCTCAAGCTCAAGCGACCACATGGTGCGCTCAAGCCCCCGGGCCTGTTCGGTCGTATAAACCCCCACAACCGCGGCCTGCCTGCGCGGAAATGCCACTCTCAGTTCTCCTGACTTGTAATCTTGCCTGGCGCCCGGCTCATACAATCCTGGCCTGGCCGCCCTTGACGACGATCACGTCGCGTTCGACGACTTTTGCCTGAAAGGCATAATTGCCGTCACTTTCGTGCCAATATTCCACGCGGATGGTCTCCCCCGGGAAGACCGGGATGGAGAAGCGCAGCTTGAAATATTGCAGCCGTGTTTCGTCCCGGTCCGCCAATGCTCCGACAAGGATCCTTGCGCAGACGCCATATGTGCAAAGCCCGTGCAGAATTGGCCTGGGGAAGCCCGCCATTTTTGCGAATTCCGGTGTGGAATGGAGCGGGTTGGTATCGCCCGACAAGCGATAAACCAGCGCCTGTTCTGGCCGGGTGATCGATTCTGCGGCGCCGTCAGGCTCACGATCAGGCGCGGTATGCACGCGGGGCGCGCCCTCTGCGCTGCCACCATATCCGCCATTGCCGCGCAGCATGATCGTCGATGTGCAATTCGCCAGTAGTCCATTGCCGGTGGCGTCATACAGGCGCTTGCTCATTTGCAGGACCGCGCCCTTCTTTTCGCCAAGATCCCAGATGTTGTCGATTGATGTGTCGGAGACAATCGTGCCCTGTGTAGGCAGCTTGCCGAACAGCTCACATGACTCTTCGCCATGGACGATCATCTGGAAATTGACGCCATATTCGGGATCAGAAAAGGCCCCGCCCACTCCAGAGCCTCCCATCACTGCGGTCATGGTTGGAAAAGCGGTCACGCCGTCTTCCAGCACGAAGCGCAACAGGGATTCGTCTTCGATCGCAGCGGGGCCGAATCCAATGCCCAGATTGTAGAGAATGGTCTCTTGCACCGTCCGTTGGCCAGATTGCTTGTCCGAGCGGAGTTCCAGCAGCTTGTCCGCGGCCAAAATTTGTTTCTCACTCATTTCGTATTTGTCCTGCCCTTGGAGCTACTCGCCGCTGCGATTCGGGCGATAACTTCCGGTCATCGATCTGTATCCGTGAAGCGCCCTTGCAGCTTATACATCTGGATCTATTTGCACACAGCGCGATGTCACAGTTCCAGCGATGCGAAATGTCGCTGTAAACCGATAGAGCTATTTCAACTGGAGCGGACGAAGTCAAAGGGTGAATCGCGTTTTTGGCGCATTGCGTAGTTCAGTGACGTTTCGAGGTTTGCCGGGGCGGTTTGTCTGGCACAGCAAGGCCAGCGAAACTCTAGTCCCGCTGGCCCACACGCTGTTCAATGCGTTTCGGCATACTTTACAAGGCCTCTATCAAGGGCAGTTCGTTGGCGTGAAAGTGCCGATGTTGTCGATCCGCTGGCCGTTGGTGAGCAGCAGGTCCGCATTCCAGCGGCCGCCACCTTGAATACACAACTGGATCGGGGCGGATGTCGTATAAACATTGCCCGAACCGCTGAGCCGGACCAGAAGCTGTGCCGGAACGCCGCGTGACACTACGGCCCGGAAGCGGATCAGGTTGGCTGCGGCGCCGAAATTGCGATTAAGCTGGACCCGGATCTGGGTGCCAATCGGTCCGCTGTTGGGCGTCATCACGGCGGGCCGGGCGTTGGTATTAACGCTGGCGCTGGGTGTTGGACGGGGCGTTACCGAGGTGCTGGTCCAGGCCCTGCCAATGCGCGGCCGGATTGTCGGGGAAACTCTGATGTTCCGGCGCCAGTTGGATAGCCAGTTGTATCTGGTGGGGATATTGTAGCGGATCGGTTGATTGGTCTGCCTGGCTCCCAGCGGCAAGACTGACCTTGGTGCGGCAATAACCGGTTTTTGCTGCGCCATTGCCGTGGTGGCAGGGACGACGGTGCCGATAGCGACAAGCGCTGCAATCGCGCTCTTTGTAACAATGTTCTTCATGTCCGTACTCCTTTGATAGGTTTCCTGGACGGCCGTGAATTGCAGGGGGGCTGCGTTGACGTATTGGCTGTCCGGAAATCCTTATCGAAGAAGCCGAGCCGCGCGTCGGTGAGCAGGCTCACAGGACGGGGGTGATAAACATCACAGGCCCGCAGTGGCCCATGTCACCGACCCTTTCGTCAGTTCCAGCGATAACCGGGTCATCGAAAGCACGAGACCCAAGCCGAAGGAACTGACCAATGACCAACATGCAGACACAATCCCGCACCAAGCTGGCCGTCCGGTCGATAACTGCTGCGCTGGCAATCGCCGCTGCGGCTGTTCCGGTTGGCAATGTCGCACTTGCACAGGATGGACCGGTGGCGGCGAGTCACAGCTATCACGGCCCCAAGAAGACCGTCGCGGTTTCGCAGTTCGATGCGAACGGCGCGTTTGTGGCGCGCTACGGCGGATATGACATCGGCGGCGGCATCGCTGCAATGCTGATATCTGCGCTTCGCAAGACCGATCGGTTTGTTGTGCTTGAACGCGCTGAGCTGAATACTCTGCTGAATGAAAAGCAGTTGGGGCTGACCGGTGTTACCTCCTCGGCGACGGCCCAGCAGAAGCTGATGGGCGCACAGCTCTTTATTCGCGGTTCGGTCACCGAATTCAGCGAGCAGGACAAGGGCGGCGGTTTCAATATCGGCTTTGGTCTGGGCGGCTTTAGTAACTCCCTTGGAACCCGCAGCCGCAAAGGCAGCATCGCCATCGATATTCGTCTGATCGATGCAGCCAGTGGCCGGATCGTCTCCAGCTACACCGCCAAGCGCAAGATCAAGAGCCGCTCGGTCGGCCTGCGGACCGGCAGGGGCGGGTTCTCGCTCGGAACGGACGGTTTCAAACAGACACCGCTGGGGAAGGCCACGCGCGAAGCGATTCAGGACGCGGTCAGCCGTCTGGTCCGGGACCAGCAGCAGGTGCCCTGGCAGGCGCTGGTTGCCCGCGTCGATGGCAACCGCGTCTATGTCAACGCTGGCAGCAACGCGAATGTTCGCTCCGGCAGCCGGATGCTGGCAACGCGCACGATTAACGTCGTGACCGACCCGTCTACCGGTGAAGTCCTCGGCTCCGAAAAGGCGACCCTGGGCAGCATTACCATCAACCAGGTGCAGGGCCGCTATTCCGTGGGAACTTTTGATGGCAGCTATGCCCTGCAACGCGGCGACATTGTCAATCTGGCTAGCCGGTGAACCGCCAGAGGTTAAGTGCTTGGAAAATAGTGATGTTATAAGGCGCCGGTGTTTGTCTCAAGGATGGTCGGCAGGGGAGAGTTACTCCTGCCGACCTTTTAATGTCTGGCGCGATTGGCAATAGTGTGGCCAAAAACACACCGTAGTGGTGGGATAGGCTACTGCCCGGCTTTGGACTGGCCCGTATGGTCACGGCATCAAACGGCAGTAACGAAACAAGGGGTTTTGATCATGACCAGTAATTTTGACCATTCGAATATCCGCAGAACGATGAAGACGGGCGGCGGCCTGGCCGCCATTGCCCTGCTGCTTTCGGGCTGTTCCATTTTGGAAGTGAAGGGCGGCGATGACGATGAAGTTGCGCAAGAGCAAGCCGCCGGAGAAGGCGGCGCTGCATCCAAGCCTGCGCCGGTCAAGGCTTCCTCTGTCAAGGCCGGTGAGACGATCCTGAACGCGGCCAAGACGAAAATCGGCTCCAGGGTTTCGGGAGCGATCATCAAGGACGGGCCGAGCCATTTCTATTACTTTTCGAATCCGGGAAAGCTTCGTGACAAGATCAGGATCAGGGTAGAAAACAAGTCGACCACTTATCGCCCGCAGATCAATGTCTTCGATGATAACAGATCACGGATCCTCTACGGCTGGGATGGCACACATGGCGCCAGCCTGGAGAGGGTGCTCAGTCTAGACCCCGGCAAAAGTATCTACGTCGAAGTGCATCCTTATGGCAGTGAAGGGGCTTACGAGCTGTCTGCCGTCGCCATGAAAGCCTATGATAAGTACGAGGCTAACGATGACGGGATGACCGCTTCGACGCTCAAATTCGGCGATACGGTCGAAGCCAGTATCATGGACAAAGATGATCATGACTGGTTTCACGTCACTCCTGCCACAGTTGGGAAAGTGACCGTTGCACTTGAGAGCCTGTCGTCGACTTACAGACCGCAAATCAACGTCTACGACGCTAACAAGTCCCGGATCAAATACCATTGGGATGGAACCCATGGCGCGACACTTGATTTCAATGTCGACGTCAAGCCGGGGCAGGACTTCTATATTGAAGTTCATCCCTATGGTTCGGAAGGTAAGTACCGGCTGACCTCGCGGCCTGCGGTGCTGGCCAGTGATATGGCAACCGCTCTGGAAGAAACGGGCTCGATTTCGCTCTACGGCGTCTATTTCGATACCGACAAGACATTCGTAAAGCCCTCCAGCGCAAATACGCTGAGTCAGGTTGCGGCGCTGCTGAACGCCGATCCGGCCATACGGCTGGAAGTGGCTGGCCACACCGACAATACCGGCACCAAGGCGCACAATATGGAGCTCTCGCAGGGCCGCGCCGATGCAGTCGTCGCGGCGCTGGTCGGGCAGCATAATATCGATGCAAGCCGCCTTGTTGCAAAGGGCCATGGGGATTCGAAGCCGGTTGCCAAGAACAGCACCGCCGACGGTAAGGCCAAGAACCGCCGGGTGGTGCTGAAGAAGCTCTGAAGTAGTCTCTTTTAGCGGCTGTAAGTATGTGACCCGAAATACCGTTAATGGCGGTGTTTCGGGTCAGATAATCAGACCGCTGAGCTGAAACGTTGCGGTGGATGGCTTCGATATGCGTCGAATTTTGAGGCAATAGCGCGCGCATAGGGAAGGCCGGGTGGCTCGATCGAGAGCAATCGGTCTTCGATGCTGCACAGGCCCGCGTTGAGGAACGGAGCTAGCTGATCGCGCACGCTGTCCAATGTTGGCTGGTCGATGCGGGCGCGGCCATGACAGAGCAAGTCCTCGATAATGGCGCCGCGCCGGCGGTCTTCACTGCATCGCGCCTTGCCCAGGCAAGTGGGTAGCTGATTTTGTGACAGCATCATCCGGTAGCGGCCCGAGTTTTTCTCATTCTGCGCCAAAAGCGAGGGAAAGCTGCTGATGGCCGAAGCACCCAGCCCAATGAGGTTGGGGGCAGCATCTTCAGTGAAGCCCTGGAAATTGCGGTGTAGCCGTCCGGACGCGGCGGCCTGCGCAAGCGGATCTCCGGGCAATGCGAAATGGTCAAAACCAACGGGCTGATATCCCGCATTGACGAGCAGCTCGTGCCCCGCTTCGGCCATATGGAATCGCGTTTCCTGTCCGGGCAAGTCGCTTGCATTGATCTGTTCCTGCCGTGGGAACAGGCCCGGGACATGTGCATAACCGAACAGGGCGATGCGATCGGGGGCAAATTTGGTGGCGAGCTTAAGCGTTTCGGTCAGGTCAGCCAGCGTCTGACCGGGCAATCCGTACATGAAATCGAAATTGAGCGAAGTGACCCCGGCATCGCGCAGCTGGCGGTTGCTGCCTTCGATCATCTCAAGCGGCTGCACCCGGCCGATCGCCTCCTGAAGATGCGGGGCAAAGGTTTGCACGCCCAGGCTGGCATGGGTTGCGCCAATGCCGGATAGCACCGTGCTCCAGTCCGGCGTCAATGTGCGCGGATCGAGTTCGATCGAGACCGCCGGGTCGATGAGGGAGAATTGCACCGCGAGCTGGTCAAACAGGCGCACAAAATCAACCGCGGCGAGGGCGTTGGGGCTACCGCCTCCAAACGAGATCCTGCGCACCCGTGCGTCCGCCGGCAGGAGCGAGGCAACCAGTGCGATTTCGCTGTGTAACCCTTCGAGATAGCTGATCAGGCGCTGTGTTCGATTGGCCGCAGCGGTGTTGCAGCCGCAATACCAGCAGATCTTCTCGCAAAACGGGATATGGACGTAGAGCGATATATCGCCGGTCGCGGCCGTTATCGCTTCTGCAAGATTATCGGCCCCGACCTCCCGATCGAATTCTGCTGCCGTTGGATAGCTGGTGTATCGCGGCACCGGCGCTGCGAGCAGATGAGGGTGGTAGGGCCACATGCCAGCCTGTTTCGCAGGCTACCGGCAGCAACTCATTGCGTTTGATCAAGCTGCCTCCAGCTGGTCCGCCCTGAACGGAATGAGCACAGCGCCTGCCAGTGATGTTGCGGCGTGTTTCACTCGTCATCCTCGTCGATCAGGATTCGGGCAGCGGATCCATCGGGATCGTCAAACTGGCCGCTGCGCAAGGACCAGATGAAAGCAGCCAGCCCGGTCAGGCCGAGTAGCAACGCCAATGGCACCAGAAGCAACAGGCCAGTCATCGGTCAGTCATCGGCCAGTCACGGGCGAGTCACCGGGCTGCCCTTGCCAGGCGCAGCGAGTTGGCCACCACCATCAGCGAACTTGCTGACATGGCAATGGCGGCGAAGACTGGCGTTACGAAACCCGCGATGGCGAGCGGAACTGCCAGAATATTGTAGATGATCGCGAGCGCAAAATTCTGGCGAACCACTGCCATTGTCTTCCGCGCTGCAGAAACCGCACGCGGCAGTGCGAGCAGCGAATCCTGCACAAAGACAAGGTCTGCGGCCTGAAGCCCGACATCGCTGGCCGATCCGGGCGCTATCGAGGCATCTGCCGCTGCAAGGGCCGGTCCGTCGTTAAGCCCGTCACCTACCATCAGGACCCGGTGGCCATTCTCTTGCAGACGCTTGATTGCTTCCAGTTTTTCCGCGGGAAGCGCGTTGCCTTGCGCTGTAAGCCCGGTTTCCCGGCCAATTTCCGCGACGGCCTGAGAGTTGTCGCCGGAAAGGATCGAGGACGGGATTCCTATGCGCTTCAACCGTGATACCGCCTCGATTGCGCCGGGACGAAGCTGGTCTGTAAAGGGAATGAGCCGCGTGGCATGCCCGTCGATTTCCAGCGCCGATGCCGGTGCTCCGCTTTTTTCCGGTCGCCGCAGTGCAACTGTCTTGCCTTCCCATTTTGCAAAGACGCCTTCGCCGGGGCGCTCTTGTGCATCGGCCAATACGGCGGCGCGGGTGTCGCGCGCGCTCAGGGCCGAGGCGATCGCACGCGACATGGGATGGCGGCTGTTTGAGGCCAGGGCGAGGGCTATGGCCGCCTCTTCTTGCGACAATGCATCAAGAACCGCTGGATCGGGTAGCGGGCGGCCAAGTGTAAGCGTTCCGGTCTTGTCGAGGATCGCCCGGTCAACACCGGCAAGCCGTTCAAGCGCGGAACCGTCCTTGACCATGATTCCTGCGCGCATCAGCGAGCCGCTCGCCACGACTTGCGCCACAGGAACGGCAAGGCCCAGTGCGCAGGGGCAAGTGATGATGAGCACCGCAACGCCTATCACCAGCGCCTGATACAGGCTCGCTCCGGCCAGCAGCCAGCCGATGATCGTTATCGCGGCGAGCGAATGCACCGCAGGTGCGTAAAGCCGCGCTGCCCGGTCGGCAATGCGCACATAGCGGCTCCGGTTCTGGGTGCTCGCTTCCATCAGGCGCGCGACTTCGGACAGGCTCGTATCGCGGCCGGCATGGCTGACCCGCACGTCCACCGGGGCGGACAGGTTAAGCGTGCCGGCCAGCGCGGCGTCGCCATCGCGTAGTGTGACCGGGACACTTTCGCCGGTCAGTAGCGACTGATCGAAACTGCTCGTCCCGGTAATGATTGTGCCGTCTGCCGCCAGCCTTTCCCCTGCAGCTATGCGCATGACCATGCCCGGCTTGAGAGCAGTGGATTCGGCCCACTGCAATTCCCCGTTCTCGGTCACAACCGTGGCGCCTTGCGCGGCCTGGCTAAGCAAGGCATCGACGCCGGTTCGCGCGCGGTCACGCATCATCGCATCGAGTGCGCGTCCAGCCAGCAGGAAGGTAAGCAGCATCAACGCGCCATCGAACCAGGCGTGCGCGCCGCCGATGATTGTCTCATAAAGGCTCAGGCCCGTCGCGACGATAACGCCGATGCTGATCGGCACGTCCATGTTCGTCCGTCCATGCCGGAGAGCCTGCCAGGCGGAGCGGAAAAACGGGCGGCCGGCAAAGGCGATTGCCGGGATGGCGATGAGTGCACTGATCCAGTGGAACAGTTCACGCGTGGAACCGTCTGCGCCGCCCCAGACGCTAACTGACAAGAGCATGACATTCATTGCTGCGAAGGCGGCGACTGCCAGCGGGGCCAGCAGCGGACGCACAGCAGAAAGGCGCGGGGCCAGGTCATCGCGCCTCGCCTGCGCCTCATAACCAAGGCTCGCCAGCGCATCGACCAGATCTTTTGCGCTGAGCGCAGCGGTGTGAGCCACCGTGACCATGCGTGCGGACAGATTGACCCGTGCCGATACGATGCCGGGGATGGGCTCAAGCCCGCGTTCAATTTTGCTCATGCAGCCCGCGCAATGCATGGCTGGCACGGCAAGGACAGTGGACATCTCCGGCTCATCGGGGTGGAGCTGGGCAGTCATTGCAAGGGGTGCTCCTGCCGCCATGTTGTGTCGCCATCGACCATTTCGAGCCGCACGGTCCAGCGTCCGGCGGGCAGCTTTTCGTTCGAAATGAAAGCGCCTTCAGATGTCCGGTGGAAATGCAGGCTGCGGTCCGGCATGCGGCCGAGCGGATGCCGCGCTGTTGCTGCAAGCTGTGCGGCAGGGCCGGGACCAGCGAGGCGTACTGCCAGTGTTCCGTCCGGCAGCTTCTTGAGCGAGGCTTCCCAGCCCAGTGCACGCTGGCTTTGGGCTTCGTCCAGCCAGTCGTTGAAATTCTGGCTCGCGATATAGGAATTTGGGACCACGATCCCGCCGAAGGTTGAGCTTGCCAGAGTGGCCATGGTTAAATTCACGGCGATTACAACGCCGAAGAACCCGATCAGGATTGCCGCCATACGCTTGCCGGTGAATGGCTGTGTCCGATCCGAGTGCTCTGTCATCGCGAATTGTCCGGTCCGTTAAAGCGTTGCTCTGTTCGGTCCTGTTCACCTTCCCGGTCCTGCGCAGTTGCCACAAGAGCAAAATCCTGACTGCTGGTATCTGGCGGGGCCATCACATAGATGCGCAGGGCCTTGGTCTCGTCAGCCGGAACGAGGCTTTCGATGGCGCGGGTTGCGGATTTCCGGTCCATTTCGTCGGTCCACATGGCACCGCCGGGCAGACCTTGCATCTTCACGCGCATGGTGCGTGGGCTGCTCTGCATATTGCGCAGCTTTACAGTAAAGGCGTTGCGGATGCTACCATCGCTCATCAGCATGAAGGGCGGGTTGCGATCAGATGCCGCCGAGATGTCTGTGTGGCTGCGCGTGCCAAGGGCAAAAAGCAGGGCAAGGCCGATCGCGCTCCACGCCGCGAAATAGACCACAATGCGCGGCCGGGTCAGCGCTTTCCACGCAGGGCGCGGAGCCCCTCCGGCCTGCTCGGCCTTGCAATCGTCCAGCGTTGCATAACTGATAAGTCCGCGTGGCCGCCCAACATCTGCCATCACCCGGTCGCAGGCGTCGATACACAGCGCGCAAGTTATGCAGGATATGTCCGGCCCCTTGCGGATGTCCCAGCCGGTGGGACAGACGGCGACGCACTGGTTGCAATCAACACAGTCGCCGAAATCAGCTGGGTTCTTCTTTGCCTTTTTAACACTGCCTCGCGGTTCTCCGCGCCAGTCCTTGTACGTGACCTGCAAGGAATTTTCGTCCATCAGCGCGGTCTGGATACGCGGCCATGGGCACATGTAGATGCAGACCTGTTCGCGGATTATGCCGCCAAAGGTAAAAGTGGTCAGCGTCAGCACCGCGATCGTGCCATAGGCAATCGGTGCTGCTTGTCCGCTCCAGAAATCGCGCACCAGCGTCGGCGCGTCGGAGAAATACATGATCCACGCGCCGCCAGTCCAGAAACTGATGACAAGGTAGATCGTCCATTTGAACAGGCGCCGGGCAATCTTGCTGCCGGTCCACGGCGCGGCGTCGAGCCGCATTCGCGCATTGCGATCTCCGTCCACGAAGCGATCGACATGCTGGAACAGGTCGGTCCAGACGGTCTGCGGGCAGGAATAGCCGCACCATGCGCGGCCTACGGCGCTGGTCACGAGAAACAACCCGAACCCGGCCATTATCAGCATGCCTGCCACGAAATAGAACTCGTGCGGCCAGATCTCTATGCCGAACATGTAGAACCGGCGATGGGCAAAATCGACAAGCACTGCCTGGTTTGTGACATGCGGCCCACGATCCCAGCGGATCCACGGTGTAATGTAGTAAATCGCCAGGGTTATGAGCATGGCCGCCCACTTGATGCGGCGATAGCGACCGTCGATCCGCTTGGGGTGGACCGACGTGCGCTTTTCGTAGAACTCGTCCGGGACGCCTGCCCCGACTGGGTCAGGGCTGTTCATCAGGCTCAGCCGCCAGGACGCTTTCGTCCTCTGGGGCATTCTCCATGAAGTCCTCACCGCCGCCCAGCGAGTGGACATAAACGGCCAGCATCCTGATCGTGACGGGATCGAGCCGCTCGCCCCAAGCCGGCATCACGCCGTGACTTGGCGCATGGATCTGGTTTGTGACTTGTTGCCTGCTGTTTCCGTAAAGCGAGATGGCATCGGCCAGATTGGGCGCGCCAAACTGGCGCAGGCCCTTACCCTCGGCCCCGTGGCAGATCGCGCAATTCTCGGCAAAGAGCTGTGCTCCGGCAGCATTTTTCTCCCCCTTGCCCGAGAGGCTGAGTACGTGATCGGCTGTATCGGAGATCTGCGCGCCGGTCAGGATGCCATCGCGCCCGAAAGCCGGCATCATTCCGATACGTGTCTCATCATGGCCCGGTTGCCTGATGCCATGGATCAATGAGTATTCGATGGCCTTGAGGTCACCGCCCCATAGCCAGACGTCATCATTGAGGTTGGGATAGCCCTTTGATCCTGCTGCCCCTGCACCGTGGCATTGCACGCAATTGACTTTGAAGGCCGCGCGTCCGCCGTCAATTGCTGCGCGCATTTGAGCGTTGTCTTGCGGCAACTGTTCAATCGGAACGCTGGAGATAGCAGCCAGGATCGGCGCCTTGCGCTCTTCCTCCTGCAACATTTCCTCCGCCAGGGCGCCGCGGCTGGTCCAGCCCAGCACGCCTTCTGTGCCTTTCTCGATCAGCGGCCATGCCGGATATGCGATGCAATAGCCGATCGCGAAGACTACGGATGCGTAGTAGCTCCACAGCCACCAGCGCGGCAGCGGGTTGTTAAGTTCCTCGATCCCGTCCCATTCGTGGCCGACGGTCTCAATATTCGTGGCTTCGTCAATACGCTTATTCGCCATCGTTCTTATCCCTGAAGATCATGTTGGCGGCGTCTCGGTGGTAGTCGCGCGAACCGGGCCGGAACGGCCAGGCCGTCAGGACGACGAAGGCGACCACCAATATCAGCAGGCCCCAGCTATCGGCGAACTGGCGCAGCGTCTCATATGTGGAATGCGGGTTCATCGGCCCGTCTCCTGCGCAAGGTCTTCCTGCGCGGCAGCGGCGTTTACATCGACCAGCGTGCCCAGCATCTGAAGATAAGCGACAAGCGCGTCCATCTCGGTCAGTCTGGCGGGATCACCGTCGAAATCGCGTTGCTGCGCTTTGGGATAGCGGGTCGCAAGGTCACCGGCATCCGCATCGGGATCGGCCTGTGCGGCAAGGTCCGCCGCAGCGTTCTCAACGTCTGTGTCGGTGTAGGGAACCCCAACGCGGCGCAGCGCGGTCAGCCGATCAGAGGCGTCGTGCGTCTCAAGGTCGGCATCGGCGAGGAAGCTGTATTTCGGCATGATGCTTTCGGGAACGACGCTTTGCGGATCGCGCATGTGCTGGACATGCCATTCGTCCGAATAGCGCCCGCCCACGCGTGCCAGATCAGGCCCGGTGCGTTTTGAGCCCCACTGGAACGGATGGTCATAGATGCTCTCGGCGGCGAGGCTGTAGTGGCCATAGCGTTCCACCTCATCGCGAAAGGGGCGGATCATCTGGCTGTGGCAGGTGTAACAGCCCTCCCGCACATATACGTCCCGGCCCGCCTGTTCGAGCGGTGTGTATGGCCGCATGCCGTCCACTTTCTCAATCGTGTTGTCGATCCAGAACAGCGGCGCGATCTCCACGATGCCGCCAATCGCAACGGTGACAAGTGCAGCAGCGGCCAGCAGCGTGACGTTGCGTTCAAGCACCTTGTGCTTTTCGGTCATGCTCATGGATCAGTCTCCCTGCGCTGACTGGGCCGGCACGGCAGGCCGGTCCTTTTCGGGGTCATAGGCAGCCGATGTCATGGGTGCTTCGCTCCGAAGTTTGCCCAGAATGGTCGCCCAGATGTTCCAGACCAGAATGACCGCTCCTGCCAGGTAAAGCAGGCCGCCAAACGCGCGCATCATGTACATGGGATGCAGGGCAATGACGGTTTCGGCAAAGCTGTTCACCAGATAGCCGTCGGAACCGTATTCGCGCCACATCAGGCCCTGAGTGACACCTGCCACCCACATGGAACCGGCGTAAAAGACGATTCCCGCCGTCGCCAGCCAGAAGTGCCAGTTGACCATGCGAAGCGAATAGAGCCGATCTCGTCCCCACAGCCGCGGAACCAGGAAATAGATCGCCGCAAAAGTGATCATGCCGTTCCAGCCCAGTGCGCCGGAATGGACATGGCCGATTGTCCAGTCGGTATAGTGCGAAAGGCTGTTGACGCTCTTCACGCTCATCACCGGGCCTTCGAATGTGCTCATGCCGTAGAAGGCCAGCGACCACACCATCATGCGGATAATCGGATCGGTGCGGACTTTGTCCCATGCGCCGTTGAGTGTCATCAACCCGTTGATCATGCCGCCCCAGCTGGGCATCCACAGCATGACCGAAAAGACCATGCCCAGCGTCTGCGCCCAATCCGGCAACGCTGTATAAAGCAGGTGATGAGGACCGGCCCATATGTAGAGGAAAATCATGCTCCAGAAATGGATGATCGACAGGCGATAGCTGTAGATCGGACGCTCGGCTTGCTTGGGCACGAAATAATACATCATCCCCAGAAAGCCGGCGGTCAGGAAGAATCCAACCGCGTTATGGCCGTACCACCACTGTATCAGTGCGCCCTGCACGCCAGCGAAGAGCGGGTAGCTCTTTGATCCAAGCAGGCTGACCGGCATGTCGAGATTCTGGACGACATGCAGCATTGCCACGGTCAGAATGAAGGCAAGGAAGAACCAGTTGGCGACATAGATGTGCGGTTCCTTGCGCTTCACGATCGTGCCGACGAAAACGACGAGATAAGAGACCCAGACAATCGTCAGCCACCAATCCACATACCATTCCGGCTCTGCATATTCCTTGGACTGGGTAATGCCGAGCAGATAGCCGGTCGCGGCCAGCACGATGAAGAGTTGGTATCCCCAAAAGACGAACCGGGCGAGACCGGGAAAGGCGAGGCGGGCCCGGCAAGTGCGCTGGACGATGTAAAAGCTTGTTGCGATCAGGGCATTGCCACCGAAAGCGAAAATAACCGCGCTGGTATGCAGCGGGCGAACCCGTCCGAAATTGAGGTAGGGCTCCAGGTTGAATGCGGGCCAGGTAAGCTGCAGCGCAATGAACAACCCGGCTGCAAACCCTGCCATACCCCAGAAAATTGTTGCGATGACGCCCCAGCGGACCGGGTCGTCGTCATAGCGAGACGGATCGGACGGCATTCGCAGCACGCCGCGCGCCATCGCGCCGTAATCGGCATTGGCAATGCTGAGCCAAAGGCCTGTCAGCGCCGCGATAGCAAGGATCGCCATATGCGCGGCAAAACCGGAGTCTTGCGCAGCGGCCATCGCCATGACGGCCAATATTAGCAGGACAAACCACAGGCCCGCGCGTGAAACTACTCTTTCCATGAGTCGCAACCCTCCTTGCGTGCGCGCGCTATTATGACATCTGTTGCGTCGCAACATTGACGGGCATCAAACCGGGTCTCGCAGCAAGGTCTTTTCGGCCTGCGAGTACCCTGAGATGCTTATGTGACGTCCGGTAACAGCCCACTTGCCCTCCGGCCAGTCCATAGGCCGAATTTCATATGGGCAAGGCGTTGGGGTCAGGCGTTGAATGTCTCGCCCTTTGCCGCCTTGTCCCGCAACATTTGCGAGATTGTCAGGTCGGGCTCTTCGGCCTCGATTTGCTCAAGGCCCGCAACGATTGTGTCGAGGCCAATCGTATCGGCCCAGAACATCGGGCCGCCCGTGTAAGAGGGCCAGCCATAGCCATAGACATAGACGGTATCGATGTCGCTTGCGCGTTGGGCGATGCCTTCCTCAAGGATCAGAGCTGCTTCGTTGATCATCGGGAAAAGCAGACGGTCCAGGATCTCCGCATCGGAAATATCGCGTTGTTTCCTGCCCGATCTGGCGGCAAATTTGCGAATGAGAGCGTTGACCTCTTCGGAAGGCGTGCGGCGGCGGTTCTCGTCGTAGTTGGCGGCGGTGGTGTGG
>JAHRVR010000178.1 GCA_019090585.1 Sphingomonadaceae bacterium | reverse complement strand
GTTTCCAGATCGACGATTGCGCCCTGAGGTTGAATTATGGTCATTACTTCATTGTAAATCATCAATACTTATAAGTGAAATATTTTCGGGGGCACAATGCTTCCGGCATCGGTTGCCGGAGTCTCGATCTGCCGGGCGTTTCGGACGTTCAGACCCGGGTCGGCAGTCCAAATGGCGTTATCGAGTGTTCCGGTAGTGGGCCAAAAGTGGCTGATCAGAATAACCTGATATAGCACCCGTAGCTCCCTGCTGTACGGTGGAGATTTCCCTGTTAATCGCGCAGGGAATTTGCGGCATAACACCCAAATTCTTATCTATGTCTCTACATCCTAGAGCACGGACTCCGGGCAATCACTGCCCGAAGTTCGTCCGTTCTCCGTAATAACAGGGAATAACAGGGAAAAGACCGGTGATCAGGGTAGTGCGCCCACCTCCAGGCATGGTTCAGCGCAAACGCATTATCTGGCTGAACGTTGGGGGGCAGATCATATATCATCTGGCATAGAATAGTAACTACCAAGAAGAATAGAGAAGTGCATAATCGATATCAAAATTAACGTAACGTGCATCCTATATTTTACAGAGATTATTATTGGGGGAACCCCCGTCACAACCAGCGCAGTCAATAGCATGAACTTTCCAGCCCCAAACGTGTCCGGCGTATTCATCGCGCTTGCTATGGAAATTGCCGCCACTGCAGATAGTAAGCTTAGTAAAGCGAAAGAGTAAGAAAGAATCCTACTTAACACACTGATTATTACATTAAAATTTGCATATACATCTTCCCAAGCCATTCCGATGAATGTCGTCCCCCATACACGCTCCGACTCAACCCGTGAGCTTCGAAGACTTTCCAGTGGTATTCTCAAACCTCTGCCACACTCACATAACCTATTGGGAGTTTTGAATTCTGTATCATAGCCAGATGTGCGCTTGTCATTTCAATCCCAACTTTCATCCGTCAACCGTCAGACGAAGCATGTTTCCCCCCTTTACAATGCGATTGTTGCTGCCATATTTCGCATAGATTGATCAGTATCAATTGAATTTGATGGCTTGATGGCAACAACTTGCAATCTAGTTTTATTTGTATTTCCATATCAGCAAAACAGATGATTATCCGTTCGCAGCCGTGAGAGAGTAAAAGGGTGGAATTATGCAAAGAAATATGATGCTTGCTTCGCTTCTGATGGCGGGAGGGCTGTTTGCCGCAGCGCCAGCCTCAGCCAGCTATATGTCCAATTGCAACGAGCTGATCAGCGCATGGAAAGTCTGCAAGGCAGGTGGCGGAGCGTGCGTTACTGAACACAAGAGTATCGCTGCGCAATGCAAATGCCACCGCCTGCGCCAAGGCGAGTGGAAATTGGTGATGTCCGCTGTTGGCAAGGACGGAGTGTGTGCACCCCGGCCACCTGAAGATCCCTCGCCACCTCCGCATGACCGCCGCGATGGCGGCCGTTCATTCATTGATGGCTCTCAGTACGGACAAACCCGCGACTAGCTCTGAGGACACATCGGGGGGCATGCCGATAGAGTAAAATGCTCGCGCTGATCGCGGCGCGAGCATTTTTGCCCACCGCAATCTGCGGTATTACGACGGGCGGTAATGAAGAAGCTCCTTTAATTGTATCCTTGCCGCTGCAGCAACGGCAGCCGCTGCATTTGTCTTCGCAATATCAAACGGGCTGTTGAGCGGTGAGCCGCCGGGGAAATTTGCCTCACAAGATATCATTGTGAAAGCCGCGAAAAACAACGACAGTCACATTTGTTCCGCAGGTAGACTCCGGGCGAAAATCACCTCTAATTCTGCAGAGAGAAAATGATGCTCAAGAATGTTCTGACCCTTTCAATGTCTGCCGCGCTGCTTGCTGGCTGTTTCCAGGCCGAGCAGCCCGGCTCCGAAGATGAGGGGGCAGGTGATGATACTGTCTTCATCAAATTCCATCCGCAGGAAGAGTTCTGCGTCGAATATAATCATAGCGGTATGATCAGCGGCACATCAAAACAATGTATGCGCAAGTGGGGGACTGAAATCGTCGCCATTGAAAAATTCGTGGTTGGTATGGGCGGATTTTCACAGCAGAAGAACGCCCACAATATCACTCTTGGCGACCAGATCTATGTCATCGATCCGGTAAAAATGACTGGAACGGTGACAAAGAACCCGCTGTTTGAAGGTCTGTCCGAGACTGACCCCATTGCCTTGGGTAAAGCCATGATGGCTTCATGGAATATGAATGATACCGGCGCCGACAAGACCATTGCTGGCACACAATGCAACGTGATGGACTCTCCTCAGATGGGTTCAGTCTGCCTGACCGATAATATGGTGATGCTGGAGCAATCGTTCATGGGAACATCGCAGATTGCAACCAAGGTGGACCTCACGAGCGGAGGCGATGAGGCGGATTACCTGCTCTACAAAAAGGCCAAGCTGACCGATGGTCCAGACGTTGCAAAGATCCTTGAAGCGCTCTGACGATGAAGCCAGGCCGGGCTGATCGCGCTGGATGGGGTCATTGCCTATGCGGCGTCCAAGGCTGACATGGCGGGCTTCAGCCGCGTTCTGGCCGCCGATCTTGCTCCCAAGATCCGGGTGAATTGCATCGCGCGGGGGGGTTGTTGACACGGCCATGACGCGCCGGATAGTGCAGGGTTCTGCCGAAGGCGTGCAAGATGGCGCTGAGCAACTCGATGGGGCGCGCAGGCACCCCAGAGGAAATCGCCGAGCTGGCACTGTTCCTGAGCAGCAGCAAGCCAAGCTTCATTACCGGCACGGCGGCGGCAATAGACGGCGGCATAAGCTGGCATTGAACCGAGCCAGCCCCGGCATGGAGGCATAAATGGTCACAGAACAGTTAGCAGCCAAAGACGCAGGCTTCATCCCACCGCACGTGCCTGACCATCTGGTGAAGGATATCGACTTTCGTTACGCTCCCGAGATCGCGCAGGATCCCTGGACTTACTTCGCCTCTGCCACCGAGGGTGAGCCGATCTTCTGGACACCGCGCAATGGCGGGCACTGGATCGTTAGCGGGACCGAGATAGTTGAAGAGGTCTTTCGCAAGCATGAGCTGTTCTCGAACGGCGTCGTGATGATTCCCCCGCCGCCCCGGCCGCAATCGATCCCATCCAGCCTCGATCCGCCAGAGCACGGCAAATACCGCAAGATCATGTCGCAGCGTATGTTCAGCCCGAGCGCGCTACGCTCCATCGAAGAGCACATGGACGGCGTCATCGAAGAATTGTGCGGCAAGATGCTGCCCGGTGGGGAGTGCGAGTTCATCGACGCGTTCGCCCGGCCGTTGCCGGTCGCGCTCGTTCTGAAACTGATGGGCCTGCCTCCTGCGCGGCAGCAGGATTTTTGCGAATGGTCGCGCATGATGTTTCATGGCCAGTCGGTCGAGGAGCATCTGGACGGTTACAAACAGGCCTTCGGGTTCCTTGGAGATTGGGTGGCAGAAGAGCGTGCAACGGCGCAGGCTGGCGCTAGTGATGACATCGGACCGTTCCTGTCGGCCCTGGTCGAAGGGCGCGTCGATGACCGGCCGCTGACACTGGATGAATGCCATTCCCTGTCGATGCTGCTGCTCGGCGCGGGCGTCGATACGGTCACTTCGCAGATGAGCCATGCGATGCAGCACATGGCACTTTATCCGCAAGACGCGCAAAGACTGATTTCACATCCCGAACTCATCCCCAAAGCGATCGAAGAACTCATGCGCCGCTACGGGATTGCCAACATCACGCGCGTTGCCGGCAAAGATATGGAATACCGCGGCGTAAGCATGAAAAAGGGTGATCTCGTGCTCTGTGCAACCGCGATGGGCGGGCTGGATGATAGCGTCTTTGACAGCGCCATGACGGTCGATTTCGATCGCCAGCCGAGCAAAACTCGCCACACGCCTTTCGGCGCCGGACCGCATATCTGCCCGGGTGCCTATCTTGCCAGAACCATTCTGCGCACCGCGCTGGAACGGCTCCTGCCCGCCATGCCAAACCTGCGGATAGCCGCGGGCGAGGAGCTATCCTATGTCTCGGGTATCACGATCAGCCTGACGCGGTTGCCGCTTCAATGGGATGTCCCCGCTGCCGAGTGATACCTGCACCGCAAGGCCGCAAACCCTGCACCACAATAAGGACCGCGCGCGCGGGATCGACATGCTTCGACGTCCAGCCCGGAACCATAGCGATCACTGCGGAGCCTTTGGCCCTGACATGGCCCACATCAGCCAGACGCGGCGCTGCCTGTTTCCGGCTTCACTGTTCAGGGAAGGCGATACAGAACTTCCTGAGCGGCGCTGGCGATAAGGGCGCCGCTACGGTCATAAATGCGGCCTATCGTCAGGCCAACCGGACCGGAACCTGACGGACTATCCAACGCATAAAGCAGCCATTCTGCGCCTTTGACGGATCGGTGAAACCAGACATTGGAATCGATACTGGCGACTTTCGGCTCTCGCCAGGTGAATGGTCGGCTCTGGCGCGCCCATGGTGCATATGCGATCCAGCAATCCTGCAAATAGCTGAGCATGCAGGCCTGCGTCACTTCGTCGATTTCAGATGGAAGCGAGGGGATGCGCAGCCAGACGCACAACTTATTGGCACTGCCAGGCCGAAGAAGCTGCTCAGGCTCGACCGGCCTGACATCCACCAAAGTCGTCTGGCTCAACCGTTCGATTGCTTCGCGGCAGTCACTGAAATCATCAATCGCCAAGAGCTCCGCCAGAGGCGACAGCGCCTCTGGCTGCGGAATTCCCTCAGGCATCGCGGCCTGGTGATCCAGAGTGCCGTTCTCACTCGCCCGGGCTGAACACAACATGTCGAGGATCGGCTTGCCATCTTGCTCCGCAAGAACGCGCCTAGTGGAAAAGCTGCGCCCATCGCGCATCGCCTCGACCTGGAAATTGATAGGCCGGTTCACATCGCCCGGGCGCATGAAATAGCCATGCAATGAGTGGATGCGGCGCCCTTCCATCGTGCGCATCGCTGCCGCCAGTGCCTGCGCGACAAGCTCACCGCCGAACAAATGCCCGTCATGGAAACCCGGGTCGGAAAAGCAGTTACGGAAAGCCATCTCGCCGGTCTGTTCCATGACGATCAGGGATTGAAAATCCTCAGCCTTCGCGAGCAGCTCCGCAGTCATGCCGCGGCCTTTGCATGAACCACAGCTGCCCAATCGGCAATGTGATCGAAGCTCTGGGTTCTCGACGGGAATATGAAGAGGTTGTGCCCCGTATCCTCCGGCGCAAAGCGCTCATAATCCGCGGCATTGCAGAACCGATCGCGCAATGCCTCCCCGGCATCGGCAAAATCGTCCGTTCCCGTCACGACAAGAACCGGCACGCGGATCTCTGCGCTCGAGCGGTCGCTGACACCCGCAAACATGGAATAAAGGCCAGGAATGGTCAGCAGCGGAGCAACCGCACCGCGCAGGGCCGCGCGCCCATCAGGATCGGCGCTACCCGAATGGAAGGACGGGCGGCCCTCTTCAGGGGGCGTTTTTGGCATTTTCTTTGCGTCGAGTATTGCGGCCCCAAACCGCTCGCGGGCAATCTCAGGCAGGTTCTGTGTCAACCAGTCAAGATCGCGCGCCGCCTCGACAACGTGTTTGGGAAACGACCCGGGCATGCCGCCCTTGCCGTGTCCAAGCAGCGCGACCCCCGCGAACAGCGCATCGCGGGCCTGAACTTCCAGCATGGCGATTGCGCCCATCGAATGGCCGCAGCCGATCGCCACCAGTCCGGGAAGAGCGCCCAGTTCAGGGACAAGCGTTCCCGCCTGCAAGCCTTCGATTGCCATGCGGCTTACCTGCACATGCACTCTGGCGATCAGGTCCGGCGTAATGGCGTATTCATCGCGCGGGCAAGTGGAGCGCCCAATACCGGGGTGATCGGCAAGCACGGTGATGAAACCGCGCTGCGCCATCGCTTCTGCAAAGCTGAAGCGCCGGTCTCCCTCGCTACCGAGATCATAATAGGAAAGATCCATCTGGCCGCCGGGCAAGCAATAGAAGGCTGCCTGTGCGCGCGGCGTTCCGGCTGGCGGGGCGACTACGCGAATGCCAATGTCGAACGATTCTCCCGGCAGAATCTCTCCTGCCGGGAGAATCGTTTCATATCGGCGCGCGCCGATTTTTGCTGTCTGCATGTCCATCGGCGGGCTTGTAGCTGAAATTACTGGTTTCCAAACAGTCGAATGCCATTTTCGGCAAGGATTTTCATCCGGTCTTCGCCATGGATGCCGGCCTTGGTGAACTGATCGTCGATATGCTCGACAGATTTTGGCCATGACGTCGCCGGGTGCGGGAAGTCTGTGGACCACATCAGCACGTCAGGGCCGAAATAGTCATAGGCCACTTTCAGCCCGTGCGGCTCATACATGAACGTCGCGCCCATCTGCCGTTTGAAATATTCGCTCGGCAACATGGAAAGCTGCGGGAACTTGTAGTGGCCCTGAATGATGCGGCCATCGAGAATCACGTCGAACAGGAAAGGCAGCCAGCCAAGACCCGGCTCGACGAACACCACTTTGAGCTTCGGAAAGCGTTCCAGCGTGCCGGGCAGAATCCACATGGAGATGGTCTCGGCCATCTGAAACGGGGGCATGCCCATCGCTACGGCGCGCTGCTCGGTCGGATCGCGCTTGATCAGGTCCATGTACTGGTTATTCGTGTCCAGGTGGTTGAGCACCGTGATGCCGGTCTCCTGACAAAGGCCCCACAACTTGTCGTAATAGGTGTCGAAATAATCCTTCAGCCCGACTTCGCTGGGAAAGGGCGGCAACTGAATACACCGCGCGCCGCGCCCAACAAGGCGTTCCACTTCCTTGACCGAATGGTCAATATCGAACGGCAGGAGCTGATAAGCGCACCACAAGCGATCCGTGTTGACCGAAGCGAAATCGGCCATCGCATCGTTGTAACAGGAAAGCGCCTCCTTCCAGTCATCGCCCATGTAATGCGGTGAACAAACCTTGGCCGCGCCAACTTCAGGGAAGATCACTTCGGCATAGACACCGTCCCTGTCCATCGACTTGAGCTTTTCATTGGGCTCAAAATGACCGGGATCGGACCATGCGACCTCATCGAACAAGTCGTTGATATTGGGTTCCCAGCCGCCGCGTGCCCTGACGCCGTCTTCCCGGAATTTCTTGTTGGCGTTTACATAAGTTTCGCGCAGCCGCTTTGGCATGCGCGCTGTCACCCATTCGTCGGTGAAGAAGACGTGGCTGTCCACGGAAATGAGCTGCTCGGGAAGCTCAATCTTGGTTTGCACGTTCACAGTGATTTCCTTTCTTGATTCGTGTCAGGAACACGAAGCGGGCAAGCCCGCGCCCGCATCATTCCTTGGCCAGGATCACGGCTCCGTTGCTGGAGGAAAACAATGTAAGTTCAGCGCCTTCACGCTGATTTACGGCGGTCCCGCGCAACTGGCGCACAGCTTCGGTGACCATGTTGAGGCCGTGGATATACGCTTCACCGATAAGCCCGCCATTGGTGTTGAGAGGAAGCTCTCCATCAAGCGCGATTGCGCCCGATTTGACGAAATCCAGCGCCTCACCCTCTCCGCAGAATTTGAAAGCTTCAAGCTGACGGACCACTTCCGGCGTAAAGGCATCGTAAAGCAGCGCTACATCAATGTCCTGCGGTCCGACGCCCGCCGCTTCAAAGACGCGCTTGGCAGTGAGTTCAGCTTCGCTCATGATGATCGGATCATCGGTGTAATAGCTGGTCAGCGGCTCCACATTGCCGGGCATCGAAAAGGCAGATCCAAGGATGCGCACATGCTCACCTTTCAGATCGCGCGCGCGTTCCCGGCTGGTGACGATCAGCGCCACCCCGCCATCGGTTTCCTGACAGCAATCAAACAAACGCAGCACCGGCTCGGCAATCCATTTTGAGTTCTGGTGGTCGTCCAAGGTGATCGGGCGCTGATAAAAGCGGGCATTGGGGTTGTTGGCGGCATAAGCGCGCTGTTGCACGACAATGTGCCCAAGATCCTCATTGGTCACGCCATATTTGGTCATGTAACGCTGGAATCCCAGCGCCGAGCATGCGCCCGGAAACTGCAACCCATAAGGTATGCCCCAGATGGTGAAAGTCATGTCCCCTATGCGCGTTCCCTGAGGCGTGGCCCTGGGCTGTCCGAAGCGATATTCGGACCGTTCGTTCATGGCCCGCCAGATCACCACCGTGCTGGCCGCGCCAGACGCAACGGCAGCCACTGCGTGATGGATCGTTCCAGCCGAGCCGCCACCGCCAAGCGGCAGGCGCACACTGTATTTCACATCGGGGATTCCCATTGCGCGCAGCAGCGAAACCTCATCATTATTGTCGATCGTGTAAGTAACGATCCCGTCAATGTCCTTGGCCTCAAGCCCGGCATCGTCGAGCGCAGCATGTATCGCATCGCAGGCCACCCGCAGCTCGCTGCGGCCTGAATTGGTTGAAAATTCGGTCTGACCAATCCCGGCAATGGCGCATTGTGTCATCGGGTCCGACTTTAGGAGGACGGTCACGCGGCGCCTCCCTTTCCGACCAGACGAAAGACCGGAAGGCTCTTGCCAGAAGCGGTTTTCTCGAAATCCACTTCAACCGGAGCATCGGGCTCAATATCTTCAAGTTGCGCATCGACGATGTTGGTGATCAGCCGGATGCCGCCTTCCTCCAGGTCTACCAGCGCGATCAGCGGCGGCTCGTCAAAGCCAATTGGCGGCGGATAGGAAACCCGAATATAGCTGTAGATCGTGCCGCGACCCGTCATTGGCTCCGGCCTCAGATCGACACTCTGGCACTCAGGGCAAACCGGGCGCGGCGGATGCCACAAATGCTTGCAGGACTCGCACTGCTGGATTGACAGCCGGCCTTCGGCTGCCTCGTCCCAGAACCAATCGGTGTTGCGAGTAGACATCGGATCGAGGCGTTTGGATATATTGTGTTCTGGCATAGTGTCTCACTCTCTCGACTGATCTTCAGGCCGATTTCGGCGGCTGCGGCGCTTGGGCATTTTCAGCAGACGCGGATTCCTTGTAACCCAGGAAACGGCGCGGCCCGATCAGCAGCGGCTGCCCCGGCTCCCACACGCCCGCCACCATGGCATCGGCGAGCTCGGCAATCCGCTCGTCCGAATAACCGATCTCGCGCAGCACTTCGCTTGTGCATTCACCAACCACCAGTGGCGGCCTTTCGATCACACCGGGCGTATCGGAGAAATCGAACAACAGGCCCATCTGCTCAAAGTGGCCGACCAGTTCCTGATGATAACCGACTGTCCATTTGCGCCGGCGGAATTCTTCCATATCGTGAAGGCGCTGGCCAAAGGTGGGATCGCTGATCTCTACCGGCACGCCCGCCCCATCGAGCGCAGTGAACCATTCCGACGCTGAACGGGACAGGAAAGCCTTTGCAAGCACGCTGCGCAGACGTTTGTCATTGGCAATGCGTGATGCCCCCGTCGCGAAGGCCGGATCGTCCAGGCCGGGGGCACCGAGAACCGTTTTGAGCGCGTCCCAGTGTGCCGCCGTGGGCGCGACCACAGCGATCCAGCCCTCGGCGGTCTTATACAGGCTGTCGAGCGCAGCCATTCCGGTCTGGTCACGGTCCAGCTTTGGCCGGTCAAAGCCCGATCCATCGGGCCGGGCGATGACATGCGAGCAGTTGAGCAACTGTGCATAGACAATCGCTGAGCCAACGAACTGGCCTTCACCGGTCCGGGCCCGATGATACAGCGCCTGAAGCACACCCACAGCCGACAGGAAACCGTTGCCAATATCGCCCAAAGACGTGAGCGACCAGAATGGCTTGCCACCATCGGCCATGCCGCCATCCTCATATTGAACGCCAGCAAGGCACGCCCCGGTCTGATCGTTGCCCGGCAGTTTTTCGCGCGGCCCGCTTTCATGGCCGCGGGTGTGGCAATAGATCAGATCGGGCTTGATCTGCTTCAGGCTTTCATAGTCGATACCAAGCCGGACCGCTGCATCGTAGCGCATGTTGTGCTGCACGACGTCGGCAGACCGGACCAGATCCCGCAGGACCTCCATGCCTTGCGGATCCTTGAGGTTCAGACAGACCGAGCGTTTGCCCCGGTTGGACGTGTAGGCAATGTGATTCTTGTGCCAGTAGGTATCGTGGAATGCGTTGATCTTGATGACATCGCCGCCCAGATCCGCAAGGACCTGACAGCCGAAAGGGCCTGCGATCGCCAGTCCCAGATCGAGGACCCGCACACCATCCAGCGGCGATTTTAGTTTCGTGCCCGCCGGAACGACCGGGGCTGGCTTCGCCTTGAGAGCCGCTGCTTCCGCCTTGACCTCATTTGTGTGCAGGCCTGCTTCCGGCGCTGGCCCGCCCGGCGTGAACGGGTTCTTTTCCATTTCGAGAACCCGGCCAACCTGCCGGATAGCGCCAAGTTCTGAGTCCACCATTTCGCGCACGCATCCGTCTGCCAGCAAGATCGGATCGGCGAGCGCGGTTTCAGGCGAGCGGGCCTCCTGCATCGGCACATCGGCAGCGGCCGCCGCTGCCAGCCAATCGTCACAATCGAATTTCTTCATCCGTTCGGCCAGAATCGGCTGATAATGACCGATAACAAAGGCTTCCTCGACACCGCTGCCGAAACGGTTCGGGTCGTTCTTGACCGAAAGGTCTGGATCATGGTCGATGACGTCGCCCTCCGACGCCTCGATAATGAATCGCGGATTGGGAACCCAGCAATGGATCCAGCGACCGTCCTTGCACTCAAAGTGGCCCTTTGGTGTGCGCGAGCAGTTTATCCAGGTGTTGTAGGAATCGGCATCGGGATTCTCGGTACGTTGCCATGCCATAAGCGAAGCAGCGCCCGCGCCCTGAAACAGGCTGGTCTCAACCCATTGGCCGCGCCCTGTGGATTCGCGTGCGACAAGCGCAGCGTTGATTGCGGAAATAGCATTGTAGAATGCCCCCATGCTGGGCGCGGGCATGGCCGTCGTCATCGGGCCATCGCGCGGCGGCCCCTGCAGCCAGTCCCACGGGCATTCATATCCGGGCAGAGGATCATCGCCGCCAGACATATGAATGTTGCCCGTTTCGGGCCAGCCGCGATGCTCCCAATTCAACCCGGACCGCGCCGCAACAAGAAGATCGTAGCCCGGCCTGTCCGAATGTTCGTTCTCCCGGCCATAAGCGGTGATCGAAGCGTAGATCAGCCTTGGATTAAGAGCCGATAGCGTCTCAAAATCAATTCCCAACTCACGCGTCCTGCCGGGTGCGAAGCTTTCCAGCAGGACATCGGCATGTGTCGCCAGCATCTTGAAAAGCCCTAGATCCTCGGGGTTTTTCAGATCCAGTATGGCGCTGCGTTTGCCCCTCTGCCAGGTCTTGTAGCCCAGCCTGGTGCGCGGCGCCGTTCGGCACGGATCGCCGCCCGTCGGCTCGATCTTGATGACGTCGGCGCCACTATCGGCAAGCATCATACCCGCCATGGGACCGGATATTCCCCAGGACAGATCGAGGACCCTGATGCCTTCCAGAACCGCTGCCACAAACCTTCTCCTTCGCATGCCGACTCTCTCTCGGTCGCGGCATTGCCATAGTATGTTACATAATGTAACATTTCGGCGCAAGCCTCGTTGAAGCAAAGTGCCGGATCGTTGGAGAAAACAGTGAGCAACAGACCATCCGGCTATGCTTTGAAGCGGACCCAATCCATGAAGGCCGGCGCGGTTTCCGGCGGACGCACGCTGGAAATGCGAAGCGCGATCGTGCTGGCCGCGCGCGAAGTGCTTTTGGAAAACGGGTACGCTGGCGCACGCGTCGAGGACATCATCAAGAGAGCGGGCATTTCGCGTCCGACCTTCTACCGGCATTTCAAGGATAAGTTCGAAGTGGCAGCGGCCTATCACGCGATGGCGCGCGGCGAATCAATGGGGCCGTGGAGCCGCATTGCGGAGATGGATTTTCGCGACATTGCCAATATTCGGCAATGGCTTGAGGAGCTACTGGACTACTACCAAGGCCAACGCAGCGAGCTGATGGTCTGGGCCGAAATGAGCGCGGTCGAGCCCGAGTACCTTCGCCGGGTTCCGAGGTTAATGCCCGATCAGATCGAAAGCCTGGCGCAGTTCATTCCGGCTTTTGCCAAGGCCCGGTCGCAGGCTCCTGCCGGGAATCCAGCTGACATGAAAAGCAAACCCGGTCCGGTCTGGGTCGAAGCCTTTCTGCTGCTCGAACAGATCGCCCTGCACTGCACCTGGATCGTGCTGGGCAGGCAGCTTATTGCCAAAAGCCTGTCGCTCGACTCTTTCGCTCAGCGTGTGCTGCGCTTTATAGAACGGTACGACGATCCTTCACGTGCACCGAGGTAAACCGCGCGTTACCGCAAGCTTTTTGCCGCGCCGTCAATCAGACCGCGCCTGTTGCAACGGCGGCTGCGACGCCCGCGATGGCCAAGACGCGTTCCGGCAGGGATCGCCAGCCCGATCAGTTAAGCTGGCCGCCCGACACTTCGAGTACGGCGTTCGAAACAAATGAGCTTTCCTCACAGGACAGGAACAATACGGCTTCAGCCAGCTCTTCCGATCTGCCGCGCCGCTGTAGCTGATTGATCTTTTTCATGCGATCCTCGCTCAGGTGCCCGCTGTCGATCCGCTTCTGGTTCATCGGTGTCTCGATAACACCCGGGCAGACGCTGTTGATCCGCACCCTGGGGCCGATGTCATTGATCAGCGATTGCTGCATGGCCAGCAGACCGGCCTTGGATGCGCCATAAATCGACAGTCCCGGGCCCGCCCGCATCGCACCATAAGAGGAGAAATTCACGATCGTTGAATCTCCGGCCTCCTGCAGCAGGGGCAAGGCCGCGCGGATCATGTTGGCGACGCCGCCAATATTGACCCGCAGAATCCGGTCCTGTTCTTCCGGCGAGATTTCGGCAATCGGCTTCATCGCCAGTATGCCTGCCACATTGGCGAGGCCATCAAGACCGCCCATCGCCTTCGCCGCTGTATTGACCGCATCGGTGACTTGCGCGGCATCGCTCACATCGACGAGATAAGGCGTTGCGGCGGTCTCTTCCGCTACCTCGTTTAAGCCAGCCTCATTCACATCAAACAGCGCAAGCTTCGCGCCGTGCTGCGCAAACAGCCGCGCCGTGGCGGCCCCCATTCCCGATGCCGCGCCGGTCACGATGATATGGCGGCCTTCCAGCTTCCTGTTCCTGTCCAGCGTCTCTCTCCTGTAAATCCGCCACTTGCCATCAAGGCCTGAGCTTCTCAGTTTCGCCCGTGATTATCCGTGCAGTTGCCGTGCCGTCAATCGGCCGCCTCCAGGTTCTCCGGCGCCATCTGCGGGCCGCGGACGATCTGGCCGGGAAATGCGCCGCAATGCTCACCTTTGCGGAACGTAACAATGCCCCGCTTGATCGTGGCCTCATAGCCTTCGGCCTTTTGCAGCAGCCGATGCGCTCCGCCGGGAAAATCATTGGCAACATAGGGCGCGGGCAAGCGCAATTTCTCAAAATCGATAATGTTGAGATCAGCCAGATAGCCTTCGTGGATGACACCGCGATCTTTCAGCCCATAGGCAAATGCAGCGTCGCGGCTCAGATACTGGACAACCGTCTCCAGCGGCAGCTTCTCGCCCCGCGTCCTGTCCCGGGCCCAGTGTGCGAGCATGAAAGTTGTTTGAGCAGCGTCGCACACCCGCGTGGTATGCGCCCCACCATCCGAAAGGCTGACGACCGCGCGTGGGTGCTGGATAAGCTGGCGTGTCAGATCATGGTCGCCATGCCGGTAATTGACGACGGTGGCATAAACCATGCCAGTGCCGCCATTTCCCATCATGATGTCATAGACGACTTCATAGGGATCGCGCCCCGCCGCCTGCGCCTTCGCCGCGATGCTGTCCGTTTCTGGATCGGGCTCGTAATCGGGGTAATCGGTAACTTCGAACATGCGATCGAAGCTATGGGCCTTGAAGAAGCCCCTATCGGCTTCCTTGGTCTCGGCAATCGCCCGCGCCTTCACATCGGGATCCCGCAACTGTTCCAGCCGCTCTTCCCACCGCAGATCTTCAATTGCCCGCATTGGCGCAGCGACGCTGAATGGGTATTCGACGCAGCGCCAGTGGCCGACCATGCCCACGCCGCGCGGCGGTATGTGGCCATAAAACTCCAGCCCTTCGTCCACGGACTGTTCGATCATTGCAAAGCGCCGCTGCCAGTCGTTTTCACTCATGATATATTGCATCGGGCTTTGGGAGCGGACAGCCATTTCCTTGATGAAGGGCAAGTCATTGTCGAGGTCGAAGGGATTGCCAAGATATTGCATGGATTGCCCGCCGCGCACGCGCCCCAGTGCATCGGCGAGGCCAAGCAACTCATGCTCATTGGCCAGGGTTCCCGGCACCCGGCCGCCATCGGGATAGTGGTGGGCCTTGGTGCGCGATCCGCTGATGCCAAGCGCTCCAGCCCGCAAGGCTTCCTCCGCCAGGCGCTCCATCTCGGCCATGTCTTCGTCGGTTGCGGGTTCATTTGCCGCGGCGCGATCTCCCATGACATAGGCCCGCAAGGCAATGTGAGCGACTTGCGTTGCGACATCGAGCGTGTGGCTGCGTTGCTCAAGCGCGTCGAGATACTCGGAATAGCTTTCCCAGCTCCATTCGATACCCTCTTCCATCACCTCGCGCGGGATTTCCTCAATCGCTTCCATGACGGAGAGGGGGAAATGCCTGTCCTCGCGGCGCAGCGGCGCAAGGCCAACCGAGCAATTGCCCATCACCACGGTTGTGACGCCGTGCCAGGCTGTCGGGGCAAGCACCGGGTCCCACATCACTTGCGCATCGTAATGCGTGTGCAGATCGATGAAGCCGGGCGTCACGATCATGCCGGCGGCATCAATCTCCTGCCTGCCTTTCGCAGCCACGTCGCCCACCACCGCAATCACGCCGTCGTCAACCGCGATATTGGCCATGCGCGGCGCGCGGCCTGTCCCATCCACTAGCGTTCCGCCGCGAATTACCAGATCATGCATGGCATTGTTTCCCCTCCGGCCAGATGGCTCGAGCCATCCGATCACGCGATGTCATCTTGCATAGCACGCCCCAAGAGGCGATGATTATTTACAAGCGAACGGGCCTAGTGGAAAGTCGAGGGACAGTCGAAATGGTGATCGAAGGACAATGCTACTGCGGAAATGTCCACTACCGGGCAGAAGGCGAGCCCAGCATGCGGGCACAATGCCATTGCCGGGAATGTCAGTTCTTCACAGGCGGCGGGCCGAACTTCGTTCTGATAATGCCGAAAGACGAATTTCACTACACCAGTGGTGAAGTCGCAAGTTTTACTCGCAGCGATCTTGAACGCCCCGTCACGCGCGAATTCTGCCCCAATTGCGGAACCCAGCTGGCTTCCCGCGTCGCTTCGCTCCCTTCAGTCATTCTCAAGGCCGGAACGATGGACAATCCGGACGACTTCGGCACGCCCCAGGCTGCGATATACACATGCGATGCCCAGTCCTTTCACACCATTGCCGAGGGCGTGCCGCAGTTCGAGAAAATGCCGGGCTGACCCCGCATCGGGCGCTGGCACGGGCAACGATTCAGCTCAGATCGCGAAAGAAAGCACGCAAGTCATCAACCACCGCATCGGGCCTTTCAAAAGCACCGAAATGCCCGCCGCGCTCCTCCACGTTCCAGCGTTGGATATTGAAGTGCTTTTCCGCGAAAGCCCGCGGGCGATAGACGATATCTTCCATAAACTGCTGCGCCGCGACGGGCACTTCCACACAAGGAAGGCGATCGTGGATCAATGGCTTGGGCGCTTCGGGCAAAGTAGAAACACGGTAATGCCATGCCGCGCTCAGGTAGGTTTGCGTGAACCAGTACAGGCAGACGGTCGTCAGCAGGTCATCCTTGCTGAAGGCGGATTCGACTTTTCCGCCCGTGCCGCCCCAGTTTTGCCGCTTCTCGATCAGCCATGCCGCCAGCCCGACAGGCGAATCGTTCATGGCAAACGAGATCGTCTGCGGACGGGTGCGCTGAATCTCGTGATACCCCATGCCGTCGGTGCGAAAGCGCTTACGCTCCTCGATGAACTGCTCTTCGCCCGGCTCGTAGTCTTCAGGCGCCACTTGCGGCTTTCTGAATGTCAGCAGATGCTGAAGGTGCACGCCCACCAGCCTTTCCGGGTGACGGTGGCCGAGCATCGCCGCCACGAAAGCGCCAAGGTCTGCGCCATGCGTGGCGAAGCGGCCATAGCCAAGCCGGTTCATCAGCGTAACCAGCATGTCTGCGATGGCTGGGGCGCTGACATCGGGCCTGTCCATCGGGCTGGAAAAGGCGAAACCCGGCACTGAGGGCACGATGACATCGAACGCATCGGCAGCCTCGCCCCCATAAGCGACAGGGTCGGACAGCGGCCCCAGAACCTTGCGAAAATCCCAGAACGTCCAGGGCCAGCCATGGTTGAGAACCAGCGGCATCGGGTTCGGCCCTTTGCCCTTCACGTGAATGAAATGGACGGGAATGCCGTCGATCACCGTCTTGTAATGGGGCCATTCGTTCATCGCCCGCTCTTGCGCACGCCAGTCAAAGCCATCCATCCAGTAGGCAGTCAGATCACGCATGTAGCCAAGGTTCGATCCAGCCTGCCAATC
>JAHRVR010000177.1 GCA_019090585.1 Sphingomonadaceae bacterium | reverse complement strand
TAATGGTTGGCCAGCACGGCCAGACCAAGCCAGCCGCCCGAAATCCAGAGCAAATAGAGCCCTGAAACACTCTCCGGATAGCGTATCGCGGTCATCAGCGACAGACGCGAGCCTGCAGAACCGCCGACCAGCAATGTCGGCCCAAAGTCGAGTTCCTTCAGCAGCGCGCCAAGCACGCCGACATTTGTGATCGATTCTGACTCGCCCGAGAAACAAAAGTCAGATTCGCCGCAATTCGGCCGATCCCAGATCAGAACCCTGTTGCCTTCGCCCGCCAGTTGCTCTGCCAGCCCGCGCAGGCCAGGCGTATCTCTGGAAAATCGCCCGCCAGCAGTGATCGCAATGCTGCGATCGCCGGTCCCAATGATATCATACGCAATACCGATTCCGTTCACCTCGACACGTGCCATCGCCCTACTCCCCCGTGATAATTGCAGTGTGTGCGCAGATCAGTCGAAGCGGACATGGATCGCCTCCGGGCCGCGCAGCATGAAGCCGGAAATTTCCGGTCTGGAATACGTAGTTATTGTCCGTGAAGCTGCTCATCGCCGCGCCCCCTCGACGCTCACTCCCACCCAGTTTCCGATCCGGGCTTGGCGCTCACTCTTTCCCACTTATTGATACAGTTATGTGGTGCCGCATTTTGGCCGTCAAGGGAATACGAGGAGCTTCGCGCGCTCTGGAGGTTCTGGAAGTCCTCGAGGCCAGTGCCTGGCACAAGCGGTACGGATTTTTCTGGCATTACTGCCAGCCACGTGCCTATTCTGGATTCAGGTTCCCGATGCCCCAACCCGTCCTGATGGGGGGCATAGCGAAGGGCCAGTAACAGGATTGAGGTCTCCACGTGTCGAACAAAGCAGAATTGCTGAAGGCTGACAAAGCCACCATCGAAGACGCCCTTACGCATGCGGACCCTATGGTCCTGAGAGGCGTGCTCTACTACCTGACCGGCGATGAGAGCCTGACCGAGATCGAGGTAAAGCCCGCCCATATGGGAATGGGCGAAGGCTATTTCGTGACCGATCCGGCAATGGCAGACGACCTGAAGCGCAAAGCGGCGGATTTCCTGCAGAATTATCGCGATCAAGGCGCACCGCCTTTGAAGCCCGAATCCGGGCGCCTGCATAAGGCGCTCATGCTCACAGCCGGTGAGGACATCCCGGAAGGCGAGCTCGACATGTGGCACGAGCAATCCGCGCTCGATCCCTTCTCCCGCACATTCGAATGGCAAAAGAAGCCGAGCGCAAGTGCGCTTGAAAACTTCACTGTCGCTGTAATCGGAGCCGGCCTTGGCGGCCTCGCTTCGGCGCTTTCCCTCAAGCGAGCCGGGATCACTTATCAAGTGTTCGAGAAGAACCCGGAAGTTGGCGGCACGTGGTTCGAGAACCGCTATCCCGGCGCAAGGGTGGATTCGGCCAGCCGGGTCTATTCGCATATCTTCGGGGCGGATTACGTCTTCCCTTATCAGTACAGTCCAAGGGACGAGAACCTCAAGTATATACAATGGATCACTGAGAAATTCGGATTGCGTGACGGCGTCAATTTCAGCACCGAGATCACGTCCATGAACTGGGACGAAAATGCCAAGGAGTGGATACTCAAGGGCGTTGGGCCGGACGGGCAGAAAACCTGGAGAGCAAACGCGGTGATCACCAGCGTCGGCTTCCTTTCGCGCCCCAACCTTCCTGACATCAAGGGGATGGATTCGTTTGAAGGCACGTCGGTGCACACAGCCCGGTGGCCGGAAGATCTGGACCACAAAGGAAAGCGTATTGCCGTGATCGGCTCTGGCGCAAGCAGTTACCAACTTGTGCCGGAACTTGCGCGGACTGCCGGGCATCTTTCTCTTTTTCAACGCTCTCCCAGTTGGTGTCTCGACGTTCCCGTCTATCTCGATTCCGGGCCCGATCAACTTGGCTGGCTGGACCACAACTTTCCCTTGTTCAGCAATTTCATGCGCTTCCGGCTGAGTTGGTTCAGTGCTCCGAGCGCATTGGCCAGACGTATGCACATTGATCCTGACTTCCAGGATCCACACACCCGGAGCGCGGGAAACAAGATGCTTCGCGACGATCGGGTCGAATTCATCAAGACAAAGCTCAAGGGCCGGCCCGATCTCATCGAAAGGATGATCCCCAATTCGCCGCCCATGGCGACGCGCCACGTGCTCATCGACGTGAACTACAATATCTATGACGCTCTGATGCAGGACAATGTGGACCTGGTGAGCGATCCCATCGACCGCGTCACTCCGCGCGGCATCGCGCTTAAGAATGGCACCGAAATTGAAGCCGACATTATCGTCTATGCAACCGGCTTCAAGGCGAACGACTTTTTGTGGCCGATGGAAGTCACTGGTAAGAACGGCAAGACGGTTGATGAGCTCTGGGCCAAGGACGGCGCCCGCGCATATCTGACCACGATGCTACCCGGCTTCCCCAACATGTTCATGGTCTATGGGCCCAACAGCAACAATTGGGGCGGCCTGCAAATCCTCGATTTCGAAGAGCTGGCAATCCGCTTTTCAGTGGGCTGCATTGCCGGCCTGATCGCCGAGGACAAGACGGAAGTGGACGTCGCGCAAGATGCATACTGGCGCTACGCAGCCGAGGTCGATCGGTGCGAAGCCAAGATGCTCTATTCGGACGATCGTGTAACGAC
>JAHRVR010000176.1 GCA_019090585.1 Sphingomonadaceae bacterium | reverse complement strand
GAGCGGGACTTGTCCAAGGCGCGCCAGATCGCCTTGAGCGATCCTTCAACTGAGCTCGCCGGCTTCTCGGCAATCTTCGCCGCAATTTGGCGCGCTCGGGCGCGAAGCTGGTCATTTTCCACGACTTCCGAGACGAGGCCGATCTGCAGCGCGGTCTGGGCGCTGACTCGCTCGTCATTTCCCATCAGCACCATACGCAAAATCTCGCCCAGCCCGATCCGTCCCATCAGGCCGATGGGCTCAAGCGCGCACACCAAGCCGTGAGTCAGATGCGGCTCGAAGAACGTCGCATCTTCGGAGCAGATGACGATGTCCGCCTCGTTCAGCCAATAGAAGGCACCCGCCGCGAACATGCCGTGGGCCGCCACGATGAACGGCTTCCACACATTGCAGGTTTTGGGGCACAGAAATTCGCTCGGATCGACTTTACCGAAGACGCTTGGCTCTTCGAGCCATCCTCCATCCCGTGTATCGAGGCCGGTGGAGAATGCGCGGTCACCGTTTGATTGCAGCACCACCGCACGCACGGCAGGATCGTCACGGATCAGGTCCCAGATCTTCTCGAACTCATAGGCCATCGGGCGATTGAATGCATTGAGCCGATGGGGGCGATTTAGCGTGATTGTTGCGATCTCATCGCTGACATCGAGAGTCACATTTTCAAAGTCGTGGGCCATTGCGAAAGGTCTCTAACTAATCCGACGATCGAATCTAGCTTGGCTTACGAGAGGTGGCAAGGCGCGGTGATGATCAGACGCACCGTTGGCCAGCGGATCACCAGGGCGCACCACTTGGCGCGGAACCGCGCAGCGAACTGGCCGCGATGGATCTCGCCGCATGGAGTCGCCCGCGAACCGGCGAGAACATCGCTAGGCTGCCGCGCCCCGCTTGCGAAGGCTCTCGGCATTGATGCCGATTTCCGACAACACTTCGTCTGTATGTTCGCCCAGGGACGGTGCGACGCGCGATATCGACCATGGCGTCTTTTCGAAAGCATAAGGCGCGCCCACGTAGCGGACGTCTTTGCCGAGCTGCGGCTGCGCCACTTCCACTTGCATGCCGCGTGCCTTGAAGTGCTCATCTTCGAATGCTTCGTCCGGCGAGTAGATGACGCCTACCGGAAGTCCTGCTTTTTGCGCACTCTGAAAGAAATCGTAGGCAGTCATCCGGCTGCAGGCGAAGGCCAGAGCCTCGCGTGCTGCACTGAAGATGGCCGTAATCTCGTCGTCGATTCCGATCTTGGAGAGTTCCAGTATGGGATGCTGTGTGCCCATTTCCAGAAAGACAGTTTCGGGAAAGTCCTTGTCAAAACCAAGGCCGCGAAACCAGTCGAGCATGGCGCGATACTGCTTTGCCGTGCGGGGCGGAACGCCGGTATTCACGTACCGTCCGTCGATGCAGCGATGCTGCGACGGCATGGAAAGGACGGTGCCCGCATGACGGCCAGTCTGGCGGCTCACATCCTGCTGTGCAACGAGCCAGGTATAAGATGCCAGTTCGGTCGTTATATTTGCCGCGGCATTCAGCGAGACATCGATACGCTGGCCGCCGTCATCGAACTCCCGGGCGATCAGAGCCGTCATGACGGACATGACCGCGTAATGCTCGCCCATCGCGAAACCGTGCCCGCCGGTTGGACGGACCGGTGGCAGTTCATGGTCGTCATACCCGCAAACAATCGCGACCCCGCCACTGGCCATGATGGTGAGATCGCTGGTATGTTCGTCATGGCGTGGGCCGTCGGGCCCAAACGGTGTGATCGAGACATGTATCAAGCGTGATAGTGCACCGGTCAGCTGGTCATCGCCAAGACTGGCCGCCGCCAGAGCGCCAGGATCTTCGGCTTCAACCAGAATATCGGCGCTCTCGATCAGCTTCAGCAGGGCATCGCGCCCTTCCGGTGACTTCCAGTCGAGCGCAATCCCGCGCTTGCTGGTGTTGTAGTGCCACCAGTGCAAGCTGCGTTCAGGATCGGGCTTATCGTCAACGAATGGCTCGTACCGGCGCATTGCCGCCCCTTCGACCGGCTCGACGAGCACGACGTCCGCGCCCATGTCGGCCAGAAGTTTGCCAACCAGGGCGCAGCGCTCATGCGCCAGTTCAACGATGCGGAGACCTTTCAGCGCGCTCATACCACACCCTCTTCGCGCAAAGCGTCGACTTCAGGTTTTTGTATGCCGAGCAAGCTTGCAAGCACCTTTTCGGTATGTTCGCCGACGCATGGAGCGCCCTGGCTGATTTCATGGGGGGTCCGGGAAAAACGCACGGGCAACCCATCGACCCGCACGTCTCCCATCGCGGAATGGGTGACTGTTGGCCAAAGGTTGAATGCCGCGCTCGACATGTCCCCTTCGATACGCTCGCGCGCGTCAAGAACCGCCGCAGCGGCAATCCCAGCCGATTGCAAACGATGCTGCAACGCATGTTTGTCAGTCTTGCGGCACCAGGTCTCGAGGTGGTTGTCGAGCCTGTCCTGATCGGCGAGGCGGCCCTGCAAACTCAGCAATGCAGGATCGCTCGCCCAGTCCTGTGCGATCACGCCTGCCAGCGCCTGCCAGTCCTCGTCATTGCGGCATGCTATCGCGACCCACTGGTCATCGCCTTGCGTGGGATAGATCCCGTGAGGCGCCATCGCCGGCCATTCGCTGCGGCTGCCTATGGGGTGCCCTTCGCGCCGGGCCGGCCTGCCGTTGACGGTGTAATCGAGCACATGAAGGCCGTTGAGTGAGAGCGCGCTGTCGCAACAGGCCATGTCCACCCACTGCCCTTCTCCAGTACGCATGCGGTGATAGATCGCCATCAGGGCCGCGATTGCCATGTACATGGCGCCTGTATGGTCCATGTAGCTGAAGCCCCAACCGGCAGGTTCTTTTTCGGGTAACCCGGAATTGAAGGTCAGTCCCGACACAGCCTGGACGATCGGCCCCCAGGTCTTGAAATCCTGATAAGGCCCGGAATTGCCAAACCCGCAGTTCGAAACATAAATGATATCGGGCTTGATCTGCTTCAGCCGTTCATAACCAAAGCCCAGCCGTTCCAGCACGCCATTGGCGAAATTTTCCGTCACGATGTCCGATTTCGCGATGATCTGCTCAAGTATCTCTTTGCCCCGCGCGGACTTGAGGTTGAGCGTGATGCCAAGCTTGCCGACATTGTGATTGTTGAATCCACCGCCCAGATCGGGCCCCCGGCGCTCGTCCACGAAGGGCTGCGCATTGCGCAGGACATCCCAGGCCCCGTTGTTGGTAGGGTCTTCGATGCGGATGACTTCGGCTCCAAAAGCCGCCAACCACTTGGTGGCTGCCGCCCCTGCCAATTGTCCGGTGAAATCGCAAACCCGGATACCCTTAAGCGCCTTCACTGAACGGCCTGCCACTGCGGAATGGTCAGGCGCTCGCCGCTTCTTTCGTCATCCACTTCTTCAAAAACGACGCTTACGTTGTCCCCGATCCGGATGTCATCGGGTGCCTTGCCGATTACGTTGCCGACGATCAGCACACCCGGTGCGTCATCGACCGACACTGCGACGATCGCATAAGGCACCTTATCCTTCAGGCTCGGATGGATCGCGTGATCGACAACAGCGACCGATTCGACTTTTCCTTGTCCCTGGCTCTCGAAATTATGAAGCTCGAAGCTTTGGCAGGATTGGCAAATATCCTCAGGCGCGTGCTGAAATTTCTCGCATTGGCTGCACTGCTGCACGACCAGCTTGCCGCTCGTGAAGAATGCGCGGTTGTCATCGTCGAGCGCCGGAAGCACCCAGTTGTCTCCAAGAACGCGTTTCATTGCGAAGCTCCCAATACAATTGCGCTGCCGGGTGCATAGCCCGGCCCGCCAACCGTCAACGCATGTTCGACATTCCTGACCTGGCACGTTGATGTGCCCCGAATCTGCCGGACAGACTCGTTTATCAACTGGAAGCCATGGATGTAGGCTTCTGCAAGATTGCCGCCGCTTGTGTTGAAGGGCAGCTTTGCCTCTGGGCCGACCAGGGCACCCCCCGATACGAATTCTTCGATACCTTCGGGCGGTGCGAAACCCATTTCGCTCAAAGCTATCAGCACGGCCCCGGTGAAGTTTTCATAGAACTGGACGACATCCATGTCTTTGGGCTCCAGACCTGTGTAGCCCCAGAGATTCTCCGCGACGGGTGTGTAGAAGGACGTCGCGAGATCATCGGGCGTAAGAGTGCTGTACGAGGCGCCATCTCCCTGAGCGGCCCCGGTGATGTAAGCTGGCTTGTTCTTTCGGTCCCGTGCCCGTTCAGCCGTAGTGATAATACTGGCTGCGGCGCCATCGTTTTCCGGGCAGCAATCGTAAAGGTGGTAGGGTTTCACGATCCAGCGCGAGGCATGATATTGCTCACGCGTCAGTGGCTTGCCACTCTTCAGCGCGCGAGGGTTGCTTTGTGCATTGGCATAACAAGCCATGGCGATATCGCACAGCGCCTCTTGCGAAATGTCGTGGTCATGCATGAAGCGCGCAGTGCGCAAGGCGCATCGCTGGGCCGGGCTTAGCAGTCCGTATGGTCCGCTGAAGGCTGCTCCCCCGGCCATGTAGCCGCCGCCCATGCCGCTGGAGCCGCCGGCCTGACCAAAGCGGCCGAACTGGCCTTGCGCGATCGCGCGAAAGACGACGATATTATTTGCGTATCCGGCACGGACAGCGGACTCGGCAATCTGCATCGCTCCAGCAACGCTGTTGCCGCCGCCCGGCCATGTAGTCGCCGCAAAGCGTAAGTTCTGGATACCCAGAGCCGCGGAAAGGCGCGTCGGGCCATTGCGGTTGTCACTGTATGTTACGAACCCATCAATCTCATCCGGCGCAATGCCAGCATCATCGGCGGCTGCCGTTATGGCCATACATGCGAGTTGAAACTCGGTGTGCGGAGAATCTCCACGGTTGTAATAAACCGTCTCTCCGATCCCGCAAATTGCGGCTTTATCGTTCAACGTACTTTCTCCCTGTATGCTTCGCTTTCAGCAAAGCACTGTGATGTGCAACCGAGCTAAACGACCTCATTGGCAGTTGGCAATCCCGTAATACACAGCGGGTCGCTGATTGGCCCGCCGCCATTGCGTTTCTGCCCAGTCCTGTTGCATCATATACTAAAGGCACCGTGATCCGCGGCGGCGGCGGAGCGAGGCCAGGCAATAACATGGGGGTTCATATTCAATGATCGAGCATCACCGGCTTATCGTTATTGGCGGGGGACCGGGCGGAATCGCCATGTCACACGCGCTCCTGAAAGAGGGAATCGACGATTTTATCGTTCTGGAGAAGGCATCTGAACCGGGCGGCACCTGGCACCATAACCGCTATCCCGGCGCCGAATGCGACATCATGTCCCACCTTTATTCCTTTTCCTTTGCACCCAATCCCTACTGGTCTCAGCGTTATGCCCGCCAGCCTGAAATCCTCGCCTATATGCACAAGGTTGTAGAGCAATGTGGCATCGCACCGCATTTGCGGCTGTCTGAAGGGGTGACCAGTCTGGAATGGGATGCCAGTGGCCATCGCTGGACGGTGAGATCGGAAAAAGCAGAATATACTGCCGACATGGTCGTCAGTGCGGTCGGCATGTTCAACACTCCGATACTGCCCGCGATTGATGGGATCGAGGGCTTCAAGGGCCAGCTAATCCATACCGCGCACTGGCCCGATGGCGATATGCTGGAAGGCAAGAATGTTGCGGTGATCGGATCGGCGGCAAGTGCGGTCCAGCTCATTCCTGAAATTGCCAAGACCGTGAAGCACCTCAAGTTGTTCCAACGAACGCCAATATGGGTAACGCCCAAGGACGATGGGCCCTATACCGAAGCGGAAATCCAAACTTTCGTTGAGGATCCCGAAGCCATGTCAACGCTACGCGCGGAGATCGAGGCGCGCGTCAACGGCGGCATTCTGTTCGACGATCCTGACTTGCGCGAGCGTGCCCTGGAAGCCGCAAAAGGGAACATCACGGCCGTCAAGGATCCGGAGGTCAGACGCAAGCTGACCCCTTGGCTCCCATACGGAAGCCGCCGTCCGCTCCTGTCAAACTATTACTACCCGAGCTTCAACCGCGAGAATGTGGAACTCGTCACCGAACCCATCGACCGGATTGAGGAAAGCGGTTTGCGAACTGCTGACGATCAATTCCACGAAGTTGATGTCATCATCAGCGCGACCGGGTTCACGGTATCGCGCTTTGCATCGATCATCGACATCAAAGGCCGTGACGGCCGCGAACTGGCCGAAGAATGGTCCGGCGATCCAAGCGCCTTCCTGGGTGTAATGGTGCCTGACTTTCCCAACCTCGTCATCATGTACGGCCCCAATACGAACAATGGCTCGCTTCTGACGATGCTGGAATCCCAAGCCGATTTCGCCGTGCGTCAACTCAAACGCATGGAACACGAAGGTGTGGCCAGCATCGAAATTCGGCGCGATGTAACCGAAGCCTATAACGTGCAACTCCAGCAAACCCTTGACAATGTCGAGGTGTGGCAGGCGCAGCCAGATGGTTATTACCGGGGTGCCTCGGGGCAGATCGTCACCCAATGGCCCGACACGATGACCGAGTACGAGAGGCGGCTGTGCACCGTCGATCCGGGCAGTTTTGAAACAGTCATGAAAGAAACGGCCTCGCCATAGTTCGACTGTAGCTTGCGGAAGCGGGGCAATGTGCAGATGCCCGATACAAGCGCCGGTCGTCGATTTCGATCTCGTTGCCCCACCATATAAAGCGGCATACCGATGCGATCGCAATGAACTGCGATCAACTCACTGCGGTGTCCGCGAAACTCGAAACGCCGAACGAGGAGTTTGTCGACATCGTCGATATGTATCACATGGCAATCAGGCAGGCGGCTCAGTCACCGTACGAAGTGCGCCGGGTCAGCGGATATTTCCGCTTCGCCGCATTTTTCCTGATGAACGGGTGGCCCAAGGATTTTGGCCATGTGCGCGATAGTTCAAACGTGAACCGGCCGAAAGTTACCCAGGCCATTATCGATGGCGATGTGGAGCAGGCGGGTATGGCTATGGGTCAATACATACTCAGCGGCGCCTTCCCAGGCTGAAATACAAGTCGGGGACGGTCAAGACCGCCCCCGGCATCTGGCCCTGAACGGTTGGCGTCAGAACCGGTATTCGACCATGGCGCCATATGTGCGCGGCGCTGCCCAGTGGATGGCATCGGACACGGCAGTGATGAATGTTCCGCCGTATGTTGTCTTGTTGGTCAGATTCTTGCCAAAGACGGCGAATGTGAAGCCGCTGTCATTAGGGCTCCATGCTGCACGGGCATCAATTTTGGCGAATGCGTCTTGTTTGATGCGCCCGTCAACCGTGTAGTCGACGCTGCTCGAGTAGTAGAGCGAGCCGGTCAGGTCGAGCATGCCGCCACCCACGGGAATGTGGCCATTGGCGCTCACCGTCGCTGTAAATTTGGGCGCGCGGGGCATTCGCCTTCCACTGGCATCGAAGGCGACTTTGTCATTATTGCCCGCCAGCGTTGGCGAGCCTACCGTGCCGCAGGGGTTTGCAAAATCGGTGCAGGGCAGAATGATCGCGGTGTCTTCGAACTTCTTGTACTTTGCGTCAATATAGGCGCCGGCGATCCGCATATCGAAGAATTCGGAAAAGCGGACCTTGGCGTCGGCTTCAAACCCGTAGACACGCGCCGCTTCGGCATTGCGCAGGATGGAAAGCGGAACCGTCTGGCCAGGCAGGACGAAGACGAAGGTGGTCTGAAGATCGGTGTAGTCATAGTAGAAGGCTGCGGCATCAAAGCTCAGCATATCGCTTATCCGGCCCTTGTAGCCCAGCTCATAGGATTTGATCTTCTCAGGATTGACGACATCCTCAAAGAAGGGATTGTTGGCGTTCCAGACGCCGCTCTTGAAGCCCTGGCTATACGTAAAATAGACATTGCTGGTCGGCGTCAGCTCATATTTGATTGAGGCGCGCGGCGTGAAACTGTCCCAGCTGCGTGTGCCGACGTAGGGAAGATCAGGCTTGCTGGCCTTAAAGACTCCGAACACGCCGGTTCCGTTGAGTATGCGTTCCTCCCAGCTATAACGCAGGCCGCCGATCAGTGTCAGGCGATCGGTAAGGTCGAAATAGGCTTCGCCGAAAACGGCAATTGATTCGACGGATTGTTTGGAGAAGATCGCGATATCGGTGGCGGCTCCGGGAGCGTCTACACCCAGAGGGGTCCAGCCGCCCGCGCCGTCCGTGTAATAGGCGCCGAGAGTGAAGTTGAGCTGCCCGTCGAGATCCGAGGAGTAGCTTAGTTCCTGGCTGAAATATTCATCAAATGCACTGGGCAAATAATTGATGCCAAGCCCGTTCGGCGCATAAGCCGTGTCGGCATCCAGACTGTTGACCAGGTCGCGTTCCAGATAGGCCGTGATCGACGTGAGCGTGCCGCCGGGCAGGGTCAACTCTATCCGTGCAGACAGATCGAGACTCTCTGTCTCCTGGGGGGTGGCCACGTCATTCAAAGCCACATCATAGGGGCGCGAAGCGATAATCGAATTCTCATCCAGCACTCTGGAAAGCGTATTGCCGGCTATAGGTGTGCCGTAGATCGCGTAAGTTTCCGACCGTTCGCCGTAAGCTGCGGCAAGCAGAATCTCGAGATTGTCGGTGGGATTGAGCCTAAGTTTGCCGCGAATGAGGAAGGAATCTTCGCCTTCGAGTGAGCTGTCGGGCCGGATGTTATTATAATAGCTGTCGTTGTTATGGTAGTATGCGGATAATCCGATCGCGACTTTGTCCGCGATCAGCGGAACGCTGACGAAGCCCTTGATCATGACATCGTTGAGATTGCCGTAGCTGGCCGAGATCATGCCCTCTGGCGTGTAGGAGGGACGCTTCGTGATGATCAGAATCGCGCCGCCGGTGGCATTGCGGCCGAACAGCGTGCCTTGCGGCCCCTTGAGCACTTCGACGCGCTCCACATCGGGAAGATCGAAAGTTCCAGACGTAGTGGAGGGCATGTAGACGCCGTCGAGATAGATCGCGATGTTGTTGTCCATCGCCGGTCCCGTGACCGTCGCACTGATGCCACGCAGCGCCGGGGCTGTGAAATTGCCTTGCCGGTCAAGCTTGAGGGAAGGCGTCAATTGCTCCAGGCCGGTCGTATCGGTGATACTGGCGGAAGTAATCTGTTCTGAGGTCAGCGTTGTCAGTGAGATTGGAACATCGCGAGCGAGTTCCGACTTGCGCTGCGCCGTTACAATGATGTCGCCATATCCAACTTTGCTGCCATTACTTTCGGCGTCTTGGGCGGCGTCTTGGGCGAGCGCTGCCGTGCCGACCGGTGCAAGTGCGCAGGCGGATACGAGTAAGAATGTCCTCAGTTTCATTTGTTCTCTCCCTTTCAAATATTCCTCGGCGATTACTCCGTGTTCAGTGCGGTATTCGACGTCACCGGATCAGCGCAGCCAGATCTCCTTGAAACGGCTCAGCAGCTGGGCAAAAGGACTTCGCCGCACGCACGGCGCGTGCAATTGCTTTCCCAGACCAGCGCAGGCGGAACGTGTGGTGGGACAATGGGCTTAACGGCGGGTTTTGTGGCCACAATTTGCGGCATGTGATCAGCCTCTTCAATCGTTATCAAAGCGCCGAGAATGGAAAAAATACCACCAGTTCGACTAACATGCAAGAAGCCCTTCGCAGCGGTGCAGCTGTGCGTTGCACGGGCGCCTCGCGATGTGTAGGGCGCCGGCAATTGAGGGATAGCGATCACCAATGGTGCCGACCAATAATCAGGACCCGCCCAGCATTCAGATCGTGCGGTGCCAGATGGCCCGGCTCAGGTGTGAGGACGGTTCATTTCTGCCGGCTGGCCCGCAGCTGGAAGGTAAGGCCGGCCTAATCTTCGATGAAGTGGAGAGACGCCTTGCCACTGGTCAGTACGCGTTTGGTGCGCAGATCGTTACGGCAGACCTCGTAAAGGAATTTGCTGCCAGCCGCGCGCCCGTGACGATGGCCATGAACCTGTTGCAGTCAGCCGGCTATGTCACCATTCGGCCGCAGGTCGGCGTATGGGTAGCTTCTCCCGGCGACGAAGAAATTCTTGATTTCTTCAGGCTCTACGCGCGGTCGGAAGGGCTACATACGGCAAATGCCACTCGCAGGGCGACGAGCGAGGCGATTTCAGTCCTGGAATTGATAGGGGGGCAGATCGAGCAGGTCGAAGCGGGTGGGGATCAGTCCTGCGACCGGGAATTGCTGGCGCTATGCTCTTTGTTCCACAGTCTTATCCGGCAGCTGGCGGGCACGCCATGGCTTTGCCAGCACTCTGCATCGGCATGGCGAATGTCCAATTTCCTCAGCGCTAACCGCCCGGCAGGAAGCCAGCCAGCCCTCTACGCGCAGGGCAACGAATTTCGCAAAGCGATTATCGAAAAGATGAAAGCGAAAGATGGCAAGGCCGCTG
>JAHRVR010000175.1 GCA_019090585.1 Sphingomonadaceae bacterium | reverse complement strand
CCATGAAATCACGATTGAGACACTATTCCAAGCTTGATGGCATGGCCGGGAAATTGCGCCGGCTGATCGATGAATTTCGCTGGAATCGAATGGACCTTCTGGCAGAGCGGGAGGCGGCGCAAGCCGTCTCGCTGGCCGCATGAACGCGCCGTGCATCATAGCGCGCGATGCGTTGCGCATGGCCGACTTGTCCGATCCGAACGAGGCACAGAGGATTGATGGCTTTGTGGCGGGCCACCGCGATGGCACAGTGTTCCACCGTCCATGCTGGCACAGGGCTATCGCCGGCGGGACCGGGAACGCCATGCATGCGCTAGTTGCCGAACGCGGCGGCGCCATCAACGCTTATCTGCCACTGACGGAAGTTCATTCTCCCATCTTCGGTCGGCTGCTGGCCTCTTCGGGATTTGGCGTGGGCGGCGGCTTGCTTGTTGGCGATGATGTGCAGGCCGATACGATTGATGCCGTTTTTGCAGCTGCGGAGGAACTGGCGCTGCGCCGGTCCTGCCCGACAATCGAAGTGCGCGGCGGTGTGATGCCACAAGGGCGCATTGGCTGGGATGTGCAGGCGGAATCCCACTGCGGCTTCGTGACGGCGCTGGCGGCGGACGACGAAGCGCAGCTCAAGGCCGTTCCGCGCAGACAACGGGCTGAAGTTCGCAAGGGTCTTGCTAACCCGCTTTCCGTCCATACAGGCCGTGGCCTCGAAGACCGCGAAGCGCATTACCGTGTCTATGCGCAAAGCGTGCGCAATCTGGGAACGCCGGTTTTTCCGCGTTCGCTGTTCGATGCCGTGCTGGACGGCTTTGGCGATGATGCCGACATCCTGACGATCTGGCATGAAGGAGAGCCGGTCTCGAGTGTATTGTCGCTGTATCATGGCGGGGCAGTGATGCCTTACTGGGGCGGTGGAACCTGGGATGCGCGCCGCCTGCGCGCCAATGAGCGCATGTACTACGAACTTTTGCTCCACGGTCGCTCGCGCGGTTGCACAAGTGCCGATTTCGGGCGCTCCAAGACCGGAAGCGGGGCTTGGTCCTTCAAGAAAAACTGGGGTTTCCAACCCGAAGCGCTGACTTATGCCAGCTGGACCGCGCCCGGCGCGCCGGTGCGCGATGCCAACCCGATCAGTGCTAAACACGCGTTGCAGGTTGCGCTGTGGAAGCGCCTGCCGCTTGGCGTTGCCAATCGCCTGGGCCCTGTCATCGCCAGGGGGTTGGGCTGATGAGTGAGATCCTGTTTCTGGCGCATCGCATTCCCTTCCCGCCCGACCGCGGCGACAAGATTCGCTCGCACCATGTGCTACGGCACCTTGCGAAGATTGCGCCTGTTCATGTCGCGACGCTCGCAGAGGACGCTTTCGACCGGCTTGAGGAGGGACGGCTCGGCGAACTGGCGCAGACCTATGCGCTCGCACATCGCTCGAAGCCTTTGCCGCTCGCGGGGCTGCAGGCTTTGGCATTGGGTCAGCCTATCAGCCTGACAGCTTTTCACAGCCAGACGCTTCAGGCTTATGTCGAACAGGTTCTGTCCACTCGCCCGATCAGCGCAATCTATGTGTTTTCGGGTCAGATGGGCCAGTATGTCCCGGCCGATTTCGAAGGGCGGCTCGTCGTAGATTTCGTTGATGTCGATTCAGCCAAGTTTGAAGCCTATGCAGGCGAAAAGCGCGGGCCGCGTGGGTGGATCGACGGCCGTGAAGGCCGCGTGCTGTGCCGGGAAGAGGAGCACCTTGCTCGCCGGGCGGATACCAGCCTGCTGATTAGTCGGAACGAGTGTGAGCTGTTCGCGTCCCGACTTGCGCAGGACGCTCTGCACGCGACCAGCTTAAGGGCAATGGCAAACGGGATCGACAGCACCGTTTTTGACCCAGACGACGTTGATGCAGAACAAGCGATGCTTGCCGTTGACGGCCCCAAAGCGATTTTCACCGGACAGATGGATTATGCTCCGAACATCGCTGCGGTCAAACGCGCGATCGGTTTGGTGATGCCGCTCGTCAGGGAAGAGATTCCCGGCGCGACATTCCATGTCGTAGGTCGCAATCCACCCGCATCCCTGCGCGCGCATCACGGGATCGACGGGAATTTTGTCTGGGGCCGGGTCCCGGACATCAGGCAATGGCTAAAGGCAGCGGATATAGCGCTTGTTCCCCTCGAAATTGCTCGCGGCGTCCAGAACAAGGTGCTTGAGGCGATGTCGATGGCTTTGCCGGTGGTTCTGTCACCGGGGGCAGCGACCGGAATCGATGCCAGTGACGGCGAACACTTCTGCATTGGCGATAGCAACAACGCACTCGCCGATGCGGTTGTGGACCTGCTCAAAGCGCCAGACTGCGCCGAGGCGATGGGCCAGGCCGCGCGCGAATTTATCGTTGAGCAGGCGGGCTGGGAGGCTGCACTTGCGCCGCTTGCGGGTTATCTGGGGTTTCCCGAGGGCGCGTTGTGCAATGCCGCCTGATAGTGCCGCCATTACTGCCCTGAAATCGGGTGATAAGCATGGCGTATGGCCCCGGGTTTGGCGCAAGGCGCTTGTTCCGCTTGCCGCAGCCTGGGTGCTGATAGCCACGCTTTTTGCAAGCGACTGGCTGAAGATTGCCGACATTGCCTGGAACAGTTCCACCTTCAATCACATCGTTCTGGTTCCGCTCATACTGGTCTGGCCGAACTTTTTTTTTGAAGTGGCGGAGCGCATTGTCTCAGGTACACAGATTGCGCTGGAGTCATGAGAGGGACGCGGCGGCACTCCACTGCCCGATCGGCGGAGATTT
>JAHRVR010000174.1 GCA_019090585.1 Sphingomonadaceae bacterium | reverse complement strand
GACGTAGCCGACGGACATGGAACCCATGACCACGGAGCTGGTTCCGAAAGTCAAAATATTCGCCTGGTTTTGAATATCCGCTTCCTGATCGAACGTCTGTGCCAAGTCGCAGTGCGATGTCATTCACATTCGTCAATTTGGTGACAGGGACGCTCTCACTTTGCGATGACGCATCAAATTCGATGCTTATTCGAAGGGGATGCATTGTGGACGATGAGAAGAATTTGAGATAACAAATGGCGATGGCATTGGTGAGGTCCTGAGCATTATCGACCGCCATGAATGGAGCGGGCGTGCCGCCCAGGCCCGTCACGAACTCCTTCTCGTTCAGCCGGTCCTGCGCAATTTCGAGCGCATGAAGCGCGGGGTGGAGCGGGACGTCCCCAAGCGCGGTTAGCGGGCCGACCGGAACATTCTCGAACTCATATGTCACGGCTGCGCAATCATTGGCAAAGCGCGCCATCGCCTGTGTGTCGTCATAGGCGGCATTGGTGAATGCGGCGGCCACTTCGGCAGCGATGCTGTCCGGCTCGGGCGCGAAAACATGGCAGCGATATCCAAGCTGCGCTGCAGCCATGGCTATCATCCGGCCAAGCTGTCCGCCGCCCAATATGCCTATTGTTTCGCCCGGCGGGATCATGGCGCCGGGATCATTGGGTAGAGGGGCGTTCGGCGATGCTCGCCGTCTGCTCTGCACGAAATGCCTTGAGCCGCTCTGCCAGTGCATCGTCGCTCGTCGCTAGAATCGAAGCCGAAAGGATTCCAGCGTTGGTCGCGCCAGCCTCGCCAATTGCCAAAGTGCCGACGGGGACGCCCGCAGGCATCTGCACAATAGAAAGCAGGCTGTCTTGCCCCGAGAGCGCTTTCGATTTCACTGGCACGCCCAGCACGGGCAAGTGCGTCATCGAAGCGACCATGCCCGGCAGATGCGCCGCGCCGCCTGCGCCTGCGATGATGACCTTGAAGCCCTCGTCCGCTGCGCTTGTCGCAAAAGACACGAGCCGCTGCGGCGTGCGATGGGCCGAGACGATGCGCGTATCATATTCCACGCCCAGCTTGCCCAGCACGTCGGCGGCGCACTTCATCGTCGGCCAGTCAGACTGGCTTCCCATGATGATTGCGACTTGCGGCGGTTTGGGCGCAACCATCTTCAACGCTCCGAAAGGTAATAGCGATCGGCGGCGTTCAGATCGTCATCGAGTTCATAGATGATCGGCTGGCCGGTCGGGATTTCGAGGCCGGTGATTTCTTCATCGGAAATGCCGGACAGATGCTTCACCAAAGCGCGCAGGGAATTGCCATGGGCCGAAACGAGGACCGTAGCGCCTGCCTTGAGATGCGGCACGATGGAGCTTTGGTAATAGGGCAGCACGCGGGCGATCGTGTCCTTCAGGCTTTCAGATTGCGGTACATCGATACCAGCATAGCGCGGGTCTTGCGACAGGTCGAATTCCGAGCCCGGCTCCATCACTGGCGGCGGTATATCGAAGCTGCGGCGCCAGATATGGACCTGGTCCTTGCCGTGTTTTTCGGCCGTCTCTGCCTTGTTAAGCCCGGTCAGCCCGCCATAGTGGCGCTCATTAAGCCGCCAGTCCTTGGTTTCCGGGATCCACAGCAGGTCTGCCTCGCGCAGGGCCAGGTGCAGGGTGCGGATCGCGCGCGTCTGGAAGGATGTAAAGGCGACAGTGGGAACGATGCCTTTAGCTTTTAGCAACCGCCCGGCAGCAAGCGCTTCCTCTTCGCCTTTTTCGGTCAGGCCAACATCCCACCAGCCGGTGAAGCGGTTTTCCAGGTTCCATTGGCTCTGGCCGTGGCGGACGAGGATAAGGCGAGGCACTGGTTGACGGCTCCTTGGTAACTTGGTGACGCGGTGCAATCTTGGAAGCGCGAGGCCCTAGCTTTTCGGGGGTGTTTTGGGAAGGGGCGGCGCAACTTCTGCGTCTTTTTGCCGCGCCTGCGTTTTGCGCCGGCGCAAGTTCTCCCGCAGTTTTGCGGCGAGCTTTTCCTCCCGTGAGATTTCCTGCCGGTCGTTGTTCACAGGTTTCTCTTGCCGCCGGGAAGGGCGAAGCGCAAGCTCGCGCTTGACATTGATGCCCTTGCGGATAATAGCGCCCGCCTGTCGGCATGCCGGACCCGGGGCGCTGCTGTAGCTCAGTGGTAGAGCGCGTCATTGGTAATGACGAGGTCGGGAGTTCAATCCTCCCCAGCAGCACCATTCAGTCCCCGTTATTCCGCTGGCACCGAAGAACCCCAGACTGGGCTGAGTTTATTACCTGATTTCAGTGGCTTGGGGACTACCGGTTTTGTGAGCCGCAAACAGAGACATTTCTGGCGCGCAGGTATAGCGCAAGTCTGGGCTATATCTCTGTGGGGCCAAAACGCTGGCACCAGCTGCAGGAGTGGTTTCTTGTAAAGGGCGCGCTCTGCTCAGGTAAACCCGAGAAATTCGCGTTGACCGGGCCAGTCGAGCGGGACGTCACCGCAGCGCAATAGGTAGCGGCCAGTGAGATGCGGCGGTTGGCTTCCTTCGAGAATGTCAGAGACGATGTCGGGGGCGAGCCAGGAAAGCCGCGCCAGCTTCTGCAGGTGGCGCCTGCTGTAGTCTGACACGGGTTTCCTTTCCCGACCCTCGACCAGATATTCGCGCGCGGCAAAGGCCTGGCCCATGAGCTTGACCAGAACCAGGTCCGGCGACGTTGCCGGAGATCGATTATCGGGAGACAGCGCAATCTTCAGCTCATGGCCCTTGCGAACCAGTGTCGCAGGGACGGAGATGGCTGTTGGCTCATTGTCCCCTCGCTCAGTGACGGTGACTTCCACCGAGTTCTCATTCAACTGAGTTCCCGTTTTCAGCTTCAGCAACTGTTTGCGCCGCTCGATTGTTGAGCCATTTCGCAGTGCCGACACCATATTGCGGTTTGCCTCGTTGCGATTCTGCCAGTCGGCCGTGTCGTCTGCGCCAGACGCAGCCGGCTCTTCGAGATGGCGGGCGATGACTTCTATCACGATGGGGTCGATCTCACTGGTCGGGAAGCGCCAGAGCTTGTCGCGGTCCTCGCCGGGCCTGGTTCGGGTCGTGTAATAGCAATAGGTCTTCGCACCCTTCTTGCCGCGGCTCGGTGACATTGGCCTACTATCGGGATCGGTCAGCATTCCGGTCAGCAGGCTGGGCTGGCTTTTCCTTGTGCCCACCACCTTCTCATGATTGTTCCTCCTGAGGGTTCGTGCATCACATCGCCATACCACCTAGCGATGTGGTGAAGGCGCTCCGGGAGTGGGTTTGACCATTGCGAGTTCCACCCTCCAAGCCCGGTCCGTTCAGGAATACTTGCGTCGCCATGCTTCCAGTTAAGCGGGTTAAAGCCGGGAATGCTCCGCTGCCCATTGGCTTCCTTTGGAGGGCGAGGCGGGTCACCATCAAGTCCATAAAGATCGAGCGGGTCGATTTCCTCCTCATCATCCCATGACCGCTTTCTCGGCTCGGCATATCTAACGTTGGGGTAAAAGACACACATCCATTCCGCTGATGGTGCCGGTTTCGCATCAGTAAGGAGCTTCGCCCCCTGCTTACTGCTTACCAGTTCCACGACTTGCCCCCGCTCATGCGGGGTGACCTCAATCGGTCGCCTTTGGGCGATGCCAATTACCTTGTCGGTCCATCCCTCTGGATTTCGCACGGAATCCGCCCACACTGACAGTGTATCCCACAACTCAGCATGATCGTCGCTTTTCCGATAACAGATCGGGGTTACGCCTCGATCCTGCCATTCTTCTTCCGCATCACCCTCATCGCTTTGGGTAAAAGCATAGATCGGAGAATCGTAACTCACGCCATCGGCTGAATTCAAACCTTCCAGCAAATATCGCATTGGCGGGTCTTCTGCACGATAGCCTAGCAGCGCGATGGTGTAGCGTTCACGCAGAGCTTTCACGAAGCGGGTCGCCCAGCCTTGAGATAGATATGCCCGGCCGAAATCTGCGCTGCTGATAACGTAACCGGAAGCGACACCTACTTCGGGCTTGCGAAGGCGGCCATGCAAATACACGATTCCATTTATGGATTGTTGTAACGACAGGTCGGGCAGCGCTGGAGGAACAATACGAGAAATGCGCCTTTCGACAGATTCGAAGAGGAGATCAAAGTTCGTGGTGACTAGCTGAGGGCGACCGTCCATCCCCTTGGAAAGATCAAGGATCGTCCGATGACAGGTGAGGTCCGGCTTTCTCTTTGCCTTGAGTGCTGCATAAATCTCCCGATCAATCTCGTGCTGGCCAAACTCCCGAACTAGAAGATTGAATGCCCGAT